>DASYKL010000584.1:0-6641 GCA_035995405.1 Chloroflexota bacterium | reverse complement strand
GGGTTGAAGGTGTTCTTCGACGCAGAATCCTTGTGTGGTCGTTTGACGTTGGTGTGTTTTGCTTTGGCCATTGGATGGTAAATCTCCTCCGGCGGCGAGCAGCAAAAACCGTGCTAGGCGCCGCGGGCGGGGCGGCGGTTGTGACAAGCCAGCGAACTGGCACCGCATTTGCACTGCGCGCGACCAGGTTACTCGAGGCTGGAGGCTGCAATGCGTATTTCAACCAACAACACCGGCTTGCTGCTCGCCGTCTTTGCGGGTTGTACGTCGCTCGTCGAGGCCGTCTGGCCGGGCTCAGCGCCACAGTCCGAGACGCTCAACCTGTGGTTGCCACTGGCCGTGCTGTGCGGGTGCGGCTTCCTCTGCGCGGCATGGTTGGCCGATCACCATCCGTTCGTCTCCAGGATTCTGCTGCTCGTCGGCGGCCTCGGACTGCTGGCCAGCGGTCTGTACTTCGGCGCGGTGGTCGGCGGCGGCAGCCGCAGCGTTGTGGCGACGCTCGCCGATTTCATACCGGGCGTCCTGGCGCTCGCGGCTGGCTTCCTGATCGGCCCCGTCGAACGTCACGTCGCTCCCTGACGGCCACCAGGCTGCCCGTGCGTCCCAAGAACTCGTGTGCACTTCTGCACAAATGCGTGCTCGAACGGTGTGGGAACCCCGCGGCGGCACATTGCCTACTATCGGCGGCGTGGCGCGATGATGAAGTAGTGATTTCGATGGGGCCAAGATGCGCCACTATACCCGAGGGCGTGGACCCCTCGGCGGCATACAGAATGCAGAAGTCGGACGATGGCGATCTTTCGAAAAGCGCGGGATCTGCGCCGCATGCGCGGTCTCGACCAGGCCACCCGCCGGGCGTTGCTCGGCTTCGTCGTCCCCGTCTGGCTGGTCTCCGGCTTTGCCGACTGGTCCCAGCATCGTCGCACAAATATCGAGCGCACCGCCGGTACGAAGGAATCGATCCTGCATCTCATGATGTTGGCCGAAGCCGGTGTGCCGTCGATGCTCGGACTGTTCCTGGAGATCAATGCCGGTGTCCTGCTGACCTCCTACGCCGCCCTGCTGGCGCACGAGTTCACCGCCCTTTGGGATATTAACTTCGCTGACGGACGGCGGCGAGTTCTCCCACTCGAGCAGCACGTCCACAGCTTCCTCGAAGTCGGACCGATAATGGCTGTGACTCTGCTCACGGTCCTCTACTGGACCAGGCCCAATCACTCATCGGGGTCGGTGCCGACCGACCGGACTTTGGCTTTCGGCGCAAACAGGATCCGCTTGGCGGCGGCTACATCGCCGTGTTGCTGGCGGCCATCGGCGCGCTCGGCGTCGGTCCCTACGCCGAAGAACTGTGGCGGTGCTGGCGCGCCGAGCACTCCGATCCACAGAGCCTCGACAGCACCAGGCTTTCGCCCCGGGCGAGCTAGCGCACCCGGTCGGCCAGCGGCGAGATGATTCTGAGGGCTTGCGCGCCCTGCTGACCGTCCATCGTCAGCATCACGCCGAAGATGCGGGTGCCTCCGAGATGGAACAGGCCAAGGTCGATATCGGGAAATTCCGCGGTTTGACATCAAAAAGGCTGTTGAGTGAGCCCCTTCGGACTCGAACCGAGAACCGGCTGATTAAGCGTCAACTGCTCGGGAAAGCAGGACAAGTGGTCATCGAACCCACAGGTAGCGATTGATCCACCAATATTGCTGTATTCGTTTGACGTAGTCGTGGGTTTCGGCAAACGGGACGTACTCGGTGAAGACGTCGGGGTCTTCTCGGCCGGCGAGGGTCCAGTTGTCTACATTGCCGTCGCCGGCGTTGTAGCTGGCCAGGGCTTTGGCGGGAGCGCCATTTCGTTTCAAGCGTTCTGAGAAATAGAACGCCCCGAACTGGACGTTTTGTTTCGGTTGGTAGAGATCGTCCTGGCGAAAGTCACCGACGCGTAATGCTCTGGCGATTTCGGTGCCGGTTTGGGGAATGATCTGGGTCAGGCCTTTAGCTTTTGCTACCGACTCGACATACGGATCGAAATCACTCTCCTGGTGCATCAGGGACGTAAACAACAGCGGATCGAGGCCGCGGGTTTGGGCGGCGGTTGCAACCAGGTCGGGGAAGGCCAGCGGCGAGGCCACGCGGGCTAGCGCGCGCGGGACATCGAGCACGCTGACCTGACCCTCGGCGGTGGCGCCGTTCAGCGCCGCCGTACCGAGCTTTAATTGCGCGTTGGGCAGGCCTAACTCGCCGAATCGGGCCGCCAGCCAGTACAGCCGGTCGGGCTTATCGGCGTACGTCGTGAGAAAAATCTCGAATTCCCAGTTCGCTTCGCGGTACAGGCCGTGCTGGACCAAGGCCGTGGCTCGGATGTAGGACGGATCTTGACTGGCAGTCTGGCCGGCGGCGGTGAGATCCAGGCCATGACTGGCGAACCAGGTAGCCAATTCCGTTTCGTCGGCGGATTGGATCTGGGTTGGATCGAACGAGGTCGAAGATGGTGGTGGATCGAGCGCGACTTGCGCGCGCATGACGTAGTAGTCGACTGGACGGACCGCCGCGGCGGCGACCAGTTTGTCACGCCCAGCGGCGAGCTGGTCCTGCTGAGACAGGACTTTGCCACTCCAGTACAGGGCTTGCGCTCGTACTGGGGGTTCGGGATTGCGCGCTAGCAGCTCGTTCCAGGCATTGAGCGCGGCGTCGGGGTCGGATTGCATGTAGCGAGCGAGGCCGCTCCGGAATGCGCCAGCCATACCGGCGTCACGGGTCGGATAGGTAGCGACGAGCTGGTCGTAGATCGACGCCGCGGTTGCGTAATCACCTAGCTCTTCCTGGGCTTTGCCTGCCTCGAGCAGCGCCAGCGGGGCGAAGTCGTCGTCTGGCACGTCGCGCGCGAGCTGGAGTAGCTGGGAGGAAGTGTCCTTAGCGGCTGACGAGAGCGCTTTGTAGTAGCGGGCTTCGACGGCTCGGTCGCCGTCCGGGTAGGCGGCCAGATAGGCGTCGAAATCGGCTCGGGCGCCACGGAAGTTCCAGAACAGATAGCGGATGACACCGGCGTAGAAGCGATCCTCCGCGCGCATGCCCCCCAGCTTGCCCAGGAGGTCGACCGCGTCGGGGGCTTTGCGCGAGCGCGGGAACTGGGAGATCGACGTACGCAGGGCACTGATGGCGTCGTCGGTTCGTCCGAGCTGACTGGCGCCGTCGGCGAGGTTGTAGAGCTGCTCGCCGAGGTAGCCCTTGCTGCCGGCCGCCGTCAACAGCTGGCGATAGGCGTCCATGGCGGCATCGGTCTGGTTGAGCTGGACTTCGGCGGTACCAAGTTTCTCGGCGACGTCGATTTTGAGGAGACGCGCTTGAGCCACATCGAGACCTTTTTGGCCGTCCAGGGCGGCCTGGTCAGGCTGACCGGCAGCGAGCCACATGTCCTCCAGTTCGAGGCGGACGGCGGCGGCGACAAGCGGGTTGGTGTCGGCGACGGTGCGTAGCTCGGTGCCGGCTTCGGACCAGCGCTCCAGGCCGCGGAGGGCCTGGCCTCTGTTGAAACGGACGGCGGAGAGGAGGTCGGGGCGCTGGGTCGACGTCAGCAGCGTGTCTGAGGCGGCCAGGGCTTTGTCGAACTGGCGGTCGCCGACAAGGGCCTGGGCGTAAATCAGGCGGACTTCGGCTTGCTGGTCGCCACCGAGCTGGGGGATGAGTGGTTCGAGGAGAGTCAGCGCGCGAGGGTAATCGCCGCCGGCGAGGGCGGCGTGGGCGGTGCGGACGGTCCTGGCCTGGTCCGGCGGAAGGGAGGCCAGGGAAGAGGTGGGAAGAGTGGGGACGGAGGTCGGCGACGGCCGCGGGACGGCCACGGCTGGTGTCGAGGCGTTACCACCCTGTGGGACGACAGCCGTGGAGGCCCCTTGGACGGCGGAGGCGACGGGTGTCGAGGTGCTACTAACCTGTGCAACTGCGGCGTCGGCGGCCGGTGTCGATATCGATGTCGAGGCCGCGCCCGAGGGGGCGAGTGGCGCCTGTGGCGCGACGTTGGGGCCTGCTTGTTGGCAGGCGGCCGCTGCGACGACCGCTACCGCCAGTGCGGAGAACGCACGACGAGTCCACGCCTGCATCGTCTCTCGGTTGTAGTGGATGGCCGACCCAAAGGCAAAGTGCCAGCCCTAGCCGCCGAGTTTGCGATCGATCGCGCTCTGGAAGTACGAGCCGTCGAGCATCTTGCTCAGGTCCACGTCTTTGATCTTGGGGTTCTGCTCGCCCAGCACGCCGTAGCTGTCCATGAACTGCTCGGGCTTCGGCAGCATTGGCGGCGCTTTGGTGACGAAATAGTCGTAGGTCGCGCTCATGGCTGCATCGTCATCCGACTTCAGGTATTGCTTCAGGACATTGACCGTCATCGCCTTGTCCTGTTTCTCGAGAGCATAGGCTTGCACAACCGAATCGATGAGCTTCTGGACAACGTCTTTGTTGTCTGCCATATAGGCCTTCTGCATGGCGATGACCGTGCCCGAGGCGGGCGCGTTCAGCGTGGACATGTCGATCACCGGGTGCAGGCCAGCCGCCTCGAGTTTGAGCGTGTCCGGGACCTGGGCCAGGCCGCCCTGGACCTGGCCGCTCAGCAGCGCCGACTGGACGTTCGGGACCGAGCCCGTCTTGATCCAGATCACGTCACTGTCGGGGTTCAGCCCGGCTTTCCGGAGCGCAACGCGGCTGGCGATGTCGAAGGTTGCGCCAGGATTGGTGATGGCAATTTGCTGCCCTTTGAAGTCGGCGGGCGTCTTGATGCTGGCGGGCGCTTCCATGAAGTAGGGATAGATCGGCATCAGATTGGCGACGACGACCACCTCGGCGCCGTTGGCAACGCCGCTGATAACTTCGGAGCCGCCGCCCGAGGAGGCTTGCACCTGGCCAGCGAGCAGCGCAGCGAAGGCGTTCGTGCTGGCGATGTACTGCAGGTCGACATCCAGGCCGTTCCTGGCGAAGATGCCGCTCTCGCGCGCCACCCACAAGGACAGGCTATCGGCGATCAGGTTGCTGTACGCGATGCCGATCTTCTTGGCTGGCCCGCTCGCCGGTGCGGCCGCGGCCAGGCCACTCGTCGAAGCGGGTGCAGCAGGTTTGGCGACGGTGGTCGGTGTGGCGGGCGCGGCCGCGGGTTGCGATGGTGATGAGCAGGCGGCGGCTAGCAGGCTCATCGCGCCAAGTGCCAGGAGTAACGGCCGAAGCATGGCTTCACAGGTTATAAGGTGGGTGCGTCGCGTTAGAAGACCCTGCCGTGGCATGCCTGTGGCATGCCTGTTGCAGCGCCACACTTGGCCCTGGAGGTCCGCCGTGCCCCGATTTCGGTACTCACACGCACTCGTCAGCATCGCGGTCCTGCTCGGACTAGTCGTCAGCGCGTGCGGCGGTGGCGCGGCGACGCCTGCAGCCCAGGGCCCGACAGCCGCGGCGGCGGGCCCAGCGAATACGGCAGCGCCGCAGCCCACGCCGAATCAGCCGACGGGTACGCCTGCCTCGGCCGCCAATGTGGCGGCGCAGCCGGCGGCGACCGCAGCGGGCCAGGGACAGCCAGAGCAGCGTTCGGTGCAGGCGGGCGGCGATCCCGGTGGGCCGGTCTCCGACGCGCCGGCCGCCCCGATCGTGGCGCGCTCGAAGACCACTGGTCGAGCCATCACGCTCGAGATCTGGCTGACCGACTGGGAGCAAAGCACGCAGCAGCTCTTCAACGACCAGCTCGTGCCGACCTTCGAGGCCGCCAATCCAGATATCGCGGTCAACGTCCAATATCTCGATTGGCGCGTCTTTACCGAGAAGCTGATCGCGGCCCACGCGGGCGGCGTGCTGCCCGACGTGTTCCAGGCTGGCGCCGAGTACGTGGCACCGTTGGCGACAAAAGGCATGGCCCTCGAGCTAGATGCCTATGTCAATGCGTGGGGTCAAAAGGACGACTTCTACGAGTCGGCGTGGAGCACGGTCACCTATCAGGGCAAGACCTACGGCGTGCCAGTCTTGTCCGCGCCACAAACGCTGATGTATCGCAAGGACCTGCTGCAAGGCTCGGGTATCGACACTGCGCCCGCGACCTGGGACACCCTGGAGCAGGTGGCCATGAAAGCCACCAAGCGCGACGGCGAGAAGTTCCTCGTCAGCGGCTTCAATGCCCGCCCGATCTGGCAGCAGTACATGTGGTTCCTGTTCCAGAACGGTGGCGATGTCTTTTCCACCGACGGTCAGGTGACAGTGAATAGTCCGCAAGGAATCGAGGCGCTCGACTTCTTCAGCAAGCTCTTCAATCAGGACAAAGTCGCGTCGAAATCGAGTATCGCTGCGCCGACGGCTAATGTCGGCGCGATGGCCGCCAACCTGGTGGCCATGCAGTTGGGCAATCAGCTCACCGTGCGCGACTTCCGTCAGAACAATCCGTCGCAGGCGAGCAATCTCGTCGTGGCGGAACCCATTTCCAAGACGACGCAGGTGACCACCAACTGGACTGACTGGTTAGCGATTGCCAAACAGAGCAAGCATGCCGACGCGGCCTGGAAGTTCATCCAGTTCGTGGCGGATAAAGACAACCTGCTGAAGTACAACGAGACGATGTATTTCATCCCGCCACGCAAATCGCTGCGGACGACCGGCTTCATGTCGGACCCGCAACTGCAGCAGTTCGTGAC
>DASYKL010000583.1:0-2755 GCA_035995405.1 Chloroflexota bacterium | reverse complement strand
GCTCGGTCGCCAGGGTGTTTGGCGGGAGGGTCGCCGCGATTGTACGCTATGAGCGCGGCGCGCAGCGCCCCTCGCGGAGGGTCGCCCCGGAAGTGAGCGCGCAGCGCGTAGCGCGGAGCAGTGAACGGGGGCCGCAGGCTCCCCCGACCCGTATTCCGTAACTTTCGTGGGTACTCCGTACTCCGTACTGCGTACTTCGTACTTCTCAGGCGCCGGGTATAGAAAGCGTTTGGCCGATGTAGACGCGGTTGGCGTTGGTGATGCCGTTCGCTTCCAGGAGTGCTGCTTGATCGACGCCGAAGCGCGCGGCGATCTTGAAGGCTGAGTCGCCTGGTTTAACCGTGTAGGTGATGGCTTCCTCGGCGGTGTCGGCTGGTGTTTCGGCGACGGGGGCTGGCTCGGTGGGGGCTTCGACGCGTGGTTCGGCGCCGCCGCTCGGGATCACCAGCGACTGGCCGATCAAGATGCGATTGGCGTTGGCGATGCCGTTGGTGGTCAGAATCGCTTCGACGGTGGTGCCATAGCGTTCGCTGAGCCGAGTCAGATTGTCGCCTGGCAGCAGGACGTGGATGGTTGGCTCGCCGACGGCGATCGGCGCGACGGGCGCGAGCGGCTCACGGTTCAGCGGCGCGGCGGCGGCCGGCATGGGGGCCGCGGCGGATGGCATGGGTACGGCGGCGGGCATCGTGGACCTGGCTGGCGCGACAGGGGCTTCGGCGACGGGCTGAGCTTCTTCCGCTACGGCCTGAGCTTCTTCTGCGACGGGCTGAGCTTCTTCCGCGGCAGGCGCGGGATCTGTCAGCAGGCCTGTCTTGGCGGCGCCGATCGGTGCTGCTTCGCGGTAGGCCAGGATCTCGTCGGCTGTCGCCCAGCGCATGGGCCACAGCGCATTGAGCTGCTGTTCAGCCTGCAGATCGCTGGCCTGGATGCTGTGGCGGGTGTTCTCGGCGATGAAATAGATGACTCGTTTGCCATCCGCCGCGGCGGTCACCAGAAAGGTGCCTTCGTCTTTGCCGAGGCCAGGCAATGTCACCGGCAGCATCGACTTCGGCGGGCTCGCGGGTGTAGCAGGGGCGGGCGGAAGACCAGGCGCACCGAGCGCGAAAACGAGCGCAATCAGAACCAGCAGCACGATGCTGTGTATAACGAGTTAGACCGATCGCGGGGGACGGGTGGCGGTTTCGATGCTGGCACAACACGCGATTGGACGCCGCCGCATCAGTCTGGGTGGGCGGCCGCGAACGCCGCGACGGCGTCGCGGAACCAGGCGCCGCGGGCGGCAGTGCGAATCGCCACTGCCTCGAGCTGCAGCTGATTGCGGATGTTGATGGCATCGAGCAGCCCTCGTGTCTGACGCAACGCATAGCCCGGCGTCGCGTGCAGGCTCCGTGCGAAAGCAACTGCCGCCTCGAGGGCGCGATCATCCGCGACGACCTCATTGACCAGGCCCCAGTCGCGTGCTTCCACGGCGCTCAACGTTTTGTTCGTCAGCAACAGCTCCAGCGTTTTGGCCCGCCCGATCATCTGCTGCAGGAACGCCGACGAGCCGCCATCTGGCGTGAGCCCGAGGCGGAAGTATGCCGCGGTGAAGGTCGCTCGTTCTGCGGCGACGCGGTAGTCACAGGCCAGTGCTAACCCGAGCCCACCGCCGGCGACTGCGCCAGTGACGGCGGCGATCACCGGTACCGGCATCTCGAGCAGCGTGACCACCGCCAGATGATGCACCGCGACCAGCTCTGCCACGGCCACGGCTGCGTCGGGCTCAGCGGCCATCCACTTCAAGTCAGCCCCCGGGCAGAAGGTCGTGCCCGTCGCGGTCAGGACCACTGGCCGACCAGCCTCACCTGCGCTGCGCAACGCCTCGACCAGCCGTTCAGCGAGCTCCGGCACCAGCGCATTCCGACGTTCCGGTC
Organism: Chloroflexota bacterium; assembly: GCA_035995405.1. GTDB lineage: Bacteria > Chloroflexota > UBA6077 > UBA6077 > CF-72 > CF-72. The sequence goes on along the minus strand of DASYKL010000583.1, from coordinate 842 downwards.
GATCGAGCACGACGACTTGAATCCCATCACGGGTATTGGTCGTGATCACGTAGCGGCCGATTGGGCCGGCGTGCTCCGCGGCAAACGCAGGCTGACCAGCGTGCCCATCCCGAGCTGGCTCTGGATGTCGATCGCCCCGCCATGCTGCTCGACGATTTGCCGCGCCATGGTCAGGCCCAGTCCACTGCCGCTGGTTTTCAGGGCGGCGTTGGAGCCGCGGAAGAAACGTTCGAAGACGCGCGGCAGGTCGTCGTCGGAGATGCCCTCGCCGCGGTCGCGCACCTGGAGCAGCGCCAGGCCCCTGTTCTCGGCTTCACCGATCGCGTGCACCTCCACCTCTACCCACGTGCTCGGCAAGCTGTAATTCAGCGCATTGTCGAGCAGGTTGCCGACGACGCGCGACAGTCGCGACTCATCCCACCAGCCCACCACCGTGTCGAACCGACTGTCAACCGTGAGGAGACGGCCTGCCGCCTGACGCTCACTCACGAGTCGACGGGCCAGGCCAACCAGGTCCGTTTCGTGGAGATTCAGCGCCAGCGCCTGGCCCATCTGCAGCCGAGCCACGTCCATCAATTCCTGCATGACGCTTTTCATGCTGATCGTGGAGGCGACGATGCGTTCGCTCCAGCCGCGCAACTGATCGGCCGACGTGACTGGCTCCATGTTGTCTGACTCGGCCTGGATCATCTCGGCGTACAGGCGAATCCGAGCCAGCGGTCCGGAGAGATCGTGTGAGACACCAACCAGTACTTCGTCGCGTACCTTGATCGCCGCTTCGGCTTGCTTGCGGGCGAGGCGCGTGCGCTCGTGCAACCGAGCGGCTTCCAGGCTTGGAGCGA
>DASYKL010000582.1:0-7483 GCA_035995405.1 Chloroflexota bacterium | reverse complement strand
CCAACTGTGGATCGGCCTCCTCATTGGCGCGGGCTGCCTGGCCGCCGGCGCGGCCATTCAGGGCAGCAGCTACGCCTGGTTACGCGACCCCACGGTCTGGGTGTTCGTCGTTGCGGCGACCGTCGCCCACGCGTTTCCCGTCATCGCCCCACGGCACCAGGCCTATCACGTCACACAAGCCTTCCTGATGGCCTCGGCACTCTTACTGAGTTGGCCTGGCGTGGCTCTAGTCATCGTGGTCGCTCACGTTGCCGAATGGGTTCGCCGCCGTCGACCGTGGTACATCCAGGCTTACAACGTCGCCGTCTATCTGTACAGCGCAGCGGTTGCTATGGCTGTCATCGTGGCGCTGGGCGGCGCGCCGTTCGATCCGCGTGACGGCCGCAGCCTGGTCGCGGCAATCGGTGGCGCGCTGGCTTTTGTCTTCGTCAACCACGCGCTCACGGCGGCCGTGTTGCGCATCGCGCGAGGGGTGCGTGTCACCGACTCGGGACTCTTCGGACGCCACAGCCTCGGTCTCGATGGGGCACTACTGCTGTTCGGCGTCGTCATGGCGGGCGCCTGGTTGACTCAGCCGTTGGCGTTTGTCGTGCTGTGTGCTCCGCTGGCGCTCACGTACCGCGCCTTGACCATGACCAACCTCGAGGTCACGAGCCATCGCGACGCGCTCAGTGGGCTCTATAACGCACGCCACTTCGGCGAGGCGCTTGACCTCGAGCTACGTCGAGCGCAAGCGCAGGCCCTGCCAACCAGCGTCCTGGTGGCCGTAGTCGACGAGGCACCGGCGCTGGTGCAGCGGTACGGGCGCGCGACGCTCGATTTCATGGTCGCCGCCATAGGCGCCCGCGTTCAGCGAGTCGGCCGCGATTTCGATCTCACCGCGCGCCTGGGGGATGGGAGCGTTGCCCTGTTGGCGCCCGGCGTCGACCATCAAAACGCCGCCATGCTCGCCGGTCTGCTGCGTGAAGCGGTCAGCCTCAATCCATTGCCGGTCCCGACCGTGCGCGAGCCAATCGCGGCATCGGTCAGTGTCGTGCTCAGTACGATTGGGGTATCGGCCGGCACCTACGCCGCTGAGGTGATGTCTGATATTGAGCGGGCTGTCGAACGCGCCCGTGTGCTTGGTCCCGGTGCGCTGGTGCCCGTCACCACGACGAGTAGCGCGACTGACCAACCTGGTGTGGACCTGGCGGCCAGCCCGGCGTCCATAACTCCCGCCGCGGAGACATCGCCACACCGCCAGTGGGTCGGCTCGCCGCGAATGCTGGTCGCGCTCGAGGTTGTCGTTATCGCGCTCGCCTTTGTCGCTTCGGGCCTGGTCGTGCTCGAGGTCGGACTGCCGCCTGGACCGCTGGCAGCGGGCACCATTGGCCTCGTCTTGCTTGCCGAGATGCTCGCTTTCGAGCTGTACGACCGATCGTCATTCTCGATCAGCTTTGTGCCGATCCTGGCGGCAGGCTTGCTTGGCGGACCTGCCGGAACCTTGGTCGCTACCTGGTCCGTTGCTGTCGTTCGCGGCTTACAGCGTCGCAGTCGCTGGGACAAGGTGCTGTTCAATGCCGGCTGCTTCAGCTTGTTTGGGCTCCTGGCCACAGCCATCGCGGCTGCTGGAGGACCCCTGACGCTCGGTCTGACTGAGCTGATCGCGCTCATCGCCGCCACGATCGTCGCGTCGGCGGTGTACTACCTGCACACTTTCTTGATTGCGTTGGCCGTTGCCATTGATATCAAGACTGATCCTCGACTGGTCTGGGCACGCAATTTCCGCTGGCTCTTTCCGCATTACCTGGTGTTGGGGGCCATGGGACTCGGGCTGGCAATTGCGACGGTGCAGCTCGGGCCGTTGGGCAGCGCCCTATTCGTCGTCCCGCCGCTCATGATGCGCCTCGTGTTGAAGCAATACACCGACCGCACGGCGGGCGCCGTGCAGCGACTCGAGGTAGCCAACGCCGAGCTGCAAGCCACGTCCAGCTTGCTGCAACGACGAGGCGACGAGCTCGCATTGCTGAGTGACCTCGGTCGGCTGGCCGCCAGCGAGCCGCGAGCAACCAGTCTGCCGTCGCTGGTTGCAACGCGCTGCGTGCCTGCCCTGGGCGAGGTCTGCGCCATGGTCTGGCACGCCACGGAAGACACAAACGCCGCGGTTTCCAGTGTTGCGGGCGGGCACCCGGTAGCTGAGGCCCTGCGTCAGCATCTCGCCGCCGACCTGCTCATCCTCGGGGCGAGCGTGCACAGTGCCTTGCCGCTGGCCGATTGGGCCGTCCGTCTCGGCGGGGAGTGGGCAGCGTCGCCGTTGCCTGGCGCGGATAACGTCCTGGGCTGGATGGTGGTGTGGAGCCCCAGCCGCTGGGCTGTTGACGAACGCGGTGGCCGTCTCGACGTGATGCGCGAAGTGGCCGGCCGCCTGGCACTCGTTCTCGAGCGTGATGCCTTGCTAGACGAAGCAGCCGCTGTCGACGCACGGCGGGCAGTTGATCGGGCTCGCACCGACTTCGTGGCGATCACCGCGCACGAGCTGCGCACACCGTTGACTTCGCTGCAAGGCTTTGCCGAGCTTCTGCGCAACGATGTGGAGCCGCAAGTGCGGGATCGGTGGCTGCGTATCGTTCAGGCCGAAGCAGCCCAGCTGGGGCTTGTCTTGGATCAGCTCCTCGACGTGTCGAAGCTTGATTCAGGCCGCTTCGTGGCCCAGCGCCAGGCGTTCGCCCTGCGCCCTTTGCTGCAGGCCGTGGTCGATGGCTACGCCGAGCAAGCGATTCTGGGTGGCCACCACGTGACCGCCGACGTCGTCGATGGGCCGCCAATCTATGCCGATGGCGCACAGGTTGAACGAGTCTTGCGGAGCCTCTTGTCGAACGCCTTGAAGTACTCACCTGAAGGTGGCGTGATACGCGTGACCGCGATCACCCGCGACGGCGATGTTGAAGTGTGTGTAGAGGATGCCGGTCTGGGCATTCCGGCCGAATGGCTGGGCCGGTTGTTCGAGCGTTTTCAGCGGATCGATTTGCCCGAACGGGCATCAATACGGGGCACCGGTCTTGGCCTGTACATCGCCCGCCAGCTGGTCGAGATGAACGGCGGACGGATTTGGGTGACCAGTGACGGCCTCGGACGGGGGTCCGTCTTTCACTTCACCGTGCCAATCGCGGTGCGTGTTCGGCACCACCCGCTGGAGTCGCGAGCAGCGAACTGACTGCGCGGATCGGGACCATCGTACTCCCCCGTTTGGTCTTGTTTTCGGCTCAACCGCGACTACACTCCGCGGCACGTGCGGACCTTCACTGAATCTTCACCACAGGGTGTTCAACGCAGCACTGGTCAGGCGATTATCGAGTTCGCGTTGATCGCGCCGATCATGCTGATCATGCTGCTCGGCATGATCGACCTCGGCCGCGCTTTCGTGTACGGCGTCACCGCACAAGAGGGCGCTCGTCAGGCCGCGCGTCTCGCCGCGGTGGCCAATTACGACAGCACCATCGATGACAGTGCCGTGTTAGGCCGACTCATCGCCGCCTCCGATCCAGCGTTGAATGGGTGCGCCTCGGTCACGACTGCGCAAACCTGCGGGGGTGGGGCGTGGACGCTCAGCACAAGCGTCACCAATGGCGGCAGCACGTACAACACCATAGCCAACGCGCGGGCCGCCAATGCGCTCGCCGGCGCCACGGTGACGCTTACGGCCAGTGGCAGCGTGGCTCTTTTTCCTGGCTTCCAGGCGGGTGCGATGGGCATGTCGCTGCCGCAGATCAGTGTCCAGGGCCAAGCCGTGATGGTGGTGCTGTGAAACAGCGGCACACCGGCCAATCGCTGGTCGAGTTTGCCCTCGTCGTTCCGCTGTTCTTGCTTTTGGTTTTCGGACTGATCGACTTTTCCCGACTCCTGTTTACCTACGTCTCGCTCTCAAATGGCACACGCGAAATGGCCCGCGTCGCGGCAGTGTCGACCAATTGGAGCAGCCCGACTGCCGTCGCGGCGTTCAACAACTACGCCATGTTCGGCGGCGGTCGCGACGCCACGACCGACTCGGTCACGGTAGTCACCGGTACAGCAGCGTGCGGCCGCACCCGTGACACCGGCGGGACGTGCTCACCGGCTCCGCCAAAAGTGACCTGTCCGATGACGTCGACTCCAACTGCCAATCCGCCGCTCAGCGGTTGCACGCTGAACCAGCCATCCTCCGGCGGCTTTGTCGAGGTGCAGGTGACCTACACATTCCAGTTCAATCCGCTCTTTCAGAATCGTCTGGCAGGTGTGACCGACGTGTGGTTCATGCGGCCGACCGCGCAGGTCACCAGCACGTCAAGGGCGTATGTCGAATGAACGGGATACGTCGAGTCCGTCGCGCGCGCGGCCAGATTGTGCCGCTGTTTGCGCTTGGCTTAATAGGATTCACCGCCCTGATCGGGGTCCTGCTGGACGGCGGAACGCTGTACGTTCAGCGTCGGACGGCGCAGAACGCGGCTGATGCGGCAGCGCTTGCGGGCGCCCGCGGTTTGCAGCAAGCCACGAGCAGTCCGACCAGCGGCGTGCCGTTCCAAATCTGCAAGTACGTTCTGGCGAATAACTTTGGTGTGACGCCGAGTGCAACGGCCTATTTTGTCGATGTCAACGGCGCCAAGGTGGCGGGCGGAGACATCGCCCTGCCAACGAATTGCAGTGGCTCGGTAAGCGGCGCGGCCATTCTGAATGGCACGGCGGGCGTGCATGTCGATGTGTCTTTCGGTCCGTACAACACCTATTTGGCAGGCATCGTTGGTATTCGGACGTTGTCGGCTTCCGCAAGTGCTACGGCGCAGGTCTGGAATTTCGCGGTCGATGCATCCACGCTGGCGCCGTGGGCGATTTGTGGTCCGACCGCGCCGACCAGCACCAGCGGAGTCCTGGCGGACATTCTGGACACCACGACCAACACGATTCTGCCAAGCGCCATCGCGGCGCACATCAGCGTGATTCTGGAAGGGTCCAAAATGAATGCGGGCGCCTCTGGCTGGCTGCCGGCAACGCCCGCGTGTCCCGATTCCACGGGTAGCAGTTGGAAGGGTCAGGTCAGCGAAAGCGGGCTTATCGTGCCACCGGTCAATCTCGCGACGATAAGCGGCAATGGCAGCATCACGACCCAGTGCCAGGCCACGGGTCAGAATGGCAACCCGACGGGGCCTGGCCAGTGCTACTTGTTCGTGCCCGTCACTGACGCCCACAACCAAACTGGCCAGGCGCACGTGGTCACGTTTGCGTGCATGGACATCTACCCAGGCGGCAGCGGCAACGACAAATGGTGGGGGGCGCTCGAACCCGTCACTCGCTGTCCGTATTATCCCTACAAGCCACTCTGGCAGTTCGGCACCTCAACAGGAAACACCGTCGTCGCCTTGACCCTGTGAACCAGGTGAACCAGCGCAGACACCACGTCTAAGGAGAAACACGTTGATCACTCATCGCTCAGCCGGCCAGGGATTGGTCGAATACGGCTTGATTATTGCCCTGGTCGCGGTTCTCGCAATCGCTGGATTGATCCTCTTCGGGCCAGCCATCGGCTCACTGCTCAGCAGCGTCGGTGGATCTGTCTAAGCTGGCACTATCGTCGCGGCTGAGAATTTTTCTGTCGGCACAGCGCTGATTCCCGTCAGCCGTGCCGAGTGGACAATGAGAAAGCTAGGCGACCACAAGAAGATCCATGGCGCATCGTCCCAGATGACCTTTTGCGCCTCGGCGTACATCTCTTGGCGACGCTGGTCGTCGCGCTCGCGCGCCGCCTGGCCGACCAGCAACTCGACTTTCGGCTGCCAGTAATGGCTTGTTGCGAGGCCTTGCGGCGGCCATTGGCCGCGGACGAACTGGGTCATCTGCTGCGACGCGTCTAGCAGCGCGGGGGCCCAGTTGAACAGGTGCATATGCGCCGTGCCTTTGTCTTCGGGGACGTTGACGGCGGCGAGAAACGACGGCCAGTCTGCACCAACCAGGTCGGTCTCGACGCCGACGTCGCGCAGATTACCCGCGATGGCCTGCGCGACCTGCGCGGCCAGTACATCCTGCATCGAGCGACCGGTCAGGTGCAGGAAGCGCAATTGCAAACGCGGTGTACCGCCTTCCAGCAAGAGCTGTTTGGCTCGATTCGCGTCATACGTGTAGCCGCCCTGACGGGCGTAACCGACCAGTGTGCTCGCCAGCGGTGCCTCGAGCGGCGTCGCGGCGCCAAACAGGACGTTGCGGATGATGCCGTCGCGATCGATGGCGTAGTTGAGCGCCTGGCGCACCTTCTTGATCGCCAACGGCGTACCCGTCGGCAAGGTCAGATCCATGGCCACAAACGTCGACCGCCCGGTCGGCGTCAACAGCACTTTGAGATTCGGGTTCTTCTGCAGCGCGGGCAAATCCGACAGCGGCGGCTGCAAGATCAGCTCGACCTGATTGGCCAGGAGCAGGCTCTCGCGGGTGGCCGCTTCTGGCACGATGCGGAAGTGGACCTGCGGATAGTGCGGTCGCTTGCCCCAGTAGCGGTCGAACCGCTCGAGGACGATGCTCTCGCCTTTGCGGCGTTCTTTAAAACGATAGGGGCCGGTGCCCGCGGGTTCTTCGTTGAACGTGTCTGGGAAATCTCGGGCGTGGCTCGGTGACACGATGGCCAGCTCGGTCGCGGCGAGCTTCTGCAAGAACAGCCGCGAGGTGGTCTTGAGCGTGATGCGCAGCGTCAATGGGTCGAGCGGGGTTATCGCGTCGATCAGGTTCGCGTCGAAGGGCGCTCGAAGCGGCACCCGTAGCTGCGGGTTCAAGAAGCGCTGCAGCGAGACCTTCACTGCCTCCGCGTTCAGCAGACCGCCGTCGTGGAACTCGACGTCGGGGCGCAGCTCGAACGTGAACGTTTTGCCATCCGTCGACTGATTGAACGTCCGTGCCAGGGCGGGGCTGATGCTGCCGTCAGGATTGAGGCGCACGAGTGTTTCGGCCACGTGATCGACGATGCTGGCGACGCTCGGATTGGTCTGGCCAGCCGGGTCGAGCGTGTCGGGATCGAGCTCGAGCGCCAGACGGATAGCAGGCATTGCGGCGACTTCGGTAGGCGAGATTGTCGGCGCTGGCAGCGCCGTCGGAACGGCTGTCGGCGGATCGACGGTCGGCGGTGGCGGCGGGATGATCTGGCAGGCCGCGGCGAGGGTCATCGTGGCCGCGAGGCTGGCCAAACGCAGCACCTCGCGGCGTCTCATGCGCGCCATTGTAGACTTCGTCTGCTCCCATGCCTGCCCGCACGCTGTTCGAAAAAATCTGGGACACCCACGTTGTTCACGAAGAGCCCGGCGAGTCCACACTGCTCTATATCGATCTGCATCTCGTCCACGAGGTCACGTCGCCTCAAGCCTTCGATGGCTTGCGCCTGACCGGGCGTACCGTTCGGCGACCCGATCTGACCATCGCGACGATGGATCACAACACGCCGACCTGGCCGCTGAGCGAGCCTGTGGTTGACGATATCGCCCGCGAGCAGCTC
>DASYKL010000581.1:0-11404 GCA_035995405.1 Chloroflexota bacterium | reverse complement strand
GCCGGCCACGACGGCGGCCGGCTCGTCTTCGAGGGCACCCCGGCCGACCTCGTCGCCGCCCGCTCGACACTCACGGGGGAGCACCTCGCGGCCTACATCGGCACCTGACCGCGGGCCCTCGCGAGAGGGCACAAGCCAGGGGCACAATGCGTCGCCGTCGCTCAAGGCCGTGTTTCGGGCAGCTCCCCTTCTTCAGAAAGGCGTCAGCGCCACAGAATTTTCTGGCGGAGCTACTGACATAACACTGTCACAGGCGGCATGTACGGTGGGCGTATGACCGTCAAACCGCAATTCGGCTTTGTTATCGAATATGTCCAGGACACTGAGGCCGCCACGCGCTTCTACGTCGACGTCATGGGCCTGCTCATCGAACGGACCCACCCGACATTCGTCCAATTCCAGAACTTCGCCATCGCCAGCGACGAACCGCTGGGCGGCACTCGCCGGCCGGAGCTGTACTGGCTCGTCGAGGACGCGCAAGCGGCCTACAACGAAATGTCAGGCACAGCTGAGGTCAGCTTGCCGCTCCAGCAATTGCCTTTCGGCACCGTCTTCGGGATCAAGGATCCGGACGGCCACGCCCGCTACCTGGTCCAGCTGGCGGCGAACCGGCCAAGCCAGCCACTTGGCTAAACACCCGGCTACCCTTAGATGTCGTGCGGATTGCCACGTGGAACGTGAATTCAGCCAAGATACGGGTGCCGCGGCTGTTGCCCTGGCTCGATGAGCGCCGGCCTGACGTCGTCTGCTTGCAGGAAACCAAGCTGTCAGACACTGCGTTCAACGCGCTGCTCGGGGCAGAGTTGGCCACGCGCGGCTACGCCGTGGCAGTGCATGGCGAAGCGCAGTGGAACGGGGTGGCGATCCTGTCGCGCGTTGGTCTTGACGACGTCGTAGCGGGACTGGCGGGCGCACCTGGATTTCCGCACCAGGAAGCGCGCGCAGTGGCCGCGACGTGTGGTGGGATACGCGTGCATTCGGTCTACGCACCGAACGGCCGTACGCCGGAGTCCGACCACTACCAGTACAAGCTGGCGTGGTTCGAGGTGCTGCGCCAGGTGGTCGGCGCCGGGCCGGAGGCAGCGATCGTGTGCGGCGACATGAACATCGCGCCGGCCGATGCCGACGTGTTCGACCCACTCGCGTACGTCGGCCAGACCCACGTCACGCCACCCGAACGGAGGGCGTTGGCGAACTTGCAGGCGGTCGGGCTACGCGACGTGGTGCGTGAGCACTGGCCCACCGAGCGCGTCTTTACCTACTGGGATTACCGCGCCGGTATGTTTCACAAGGATCTTGGGATGCGCATTGACCTGGTGCTGGCCACTGGATCGGTGGCCGATCGCGTGCGAGCAGCGTGGGTCGATCGGCAGGCTCGCAAGGGCACCTTGCCGAGCGATCACGCGCCGGTCATCGTCGATCTGGACGAAGCGCCGGACGGCAACATCGGCCCGGTCGTGCCGCCGCCCTCGGCCGCGGTGCCCAAACGGGGCGCCTACAAACTGCCGCAGTCAGATTGAGTCTCAGTTTTTGCGTGCGGCGCCAAACGAACGCCAAAACTAGCGATTGATACGGAAGACGGGATGGTTCGGGGCAATGCGTTTGATGTCCTCGTCGCTCGCGTCTGCGCCGACGCCTTCGAAGAACGCCCCGACCTCCCACGCCCACTTCTTCAGGTAGTGCCGCAGCAGGTCGGGTTTTTCGGCGTCTGTCGCCTCAGTTACCTGAATCGGTTCGGTACGTGAGCCCCCGCGCAATTCGCCGCCGCCGCTGACGCGGATGTTCTTGACCCACTCTGTTTCGCCGCGCGGTGAAACCAGATAGCGCTGGCCTTGATACTCGAGCGGATTGACCGGCGTCGTGCGCCATTGGCCGCTCTTGCGGCCGCGCACCGCCAGGACCCGCGAGCCGTAGACGCTGAGGCCTCTGTGGGTCAGCCAGGCAACCAGCGGGTTGAAGATGTGGGCGGTGAACCAGTCGGGGCGAACGTACCGTCGTTGGGCCATGGCGTCAGGTCGAATAGACGGAGAACGCGGCTGTCGTGGCTCGCGCTTGCCAGTCCGTCTTGACATTGACCAACGCTGGCGAGCCGGACGCGAATGCGCGCTCGAGCGCTGGCCGAATCGCTTCTGGCGTCTCGACATACTCGCCGTGGCAATCCAGCGCTTCAGCCATCTTGTGGAACGCCGTGTAGCCCAGGTCGCGGCCGGCTTTTTCGCGCTTCGGATCGGCCGTCCAGCCGCCATTCAAGCTGACGACAGTCACCACGGGGATCTTGAACCGGGCTGCCGTATCGAGCTCCATCGCGTTCAGCCCGAACGAGCCATCGCCGTGCAGCACGAGTACCTGGTTGGCTGGTTTCGCCAGTTTGGCCCCGATACCGAACGGCAAGCCCACGCCCATCGTGCCGAAGACGCCCGAATTGAGACGATGTCGCGGGACAAAAGTCGGGATCGACTGGCGGCCATAGTTCAGGATCTCCTGGCCATCAACGACCAGGATCGCGTCGCGGTCGAGAAAGTCACGCACCTCTTTGCACAGGCGCAGCGGATGAATCGGCTGCTGCGACGTGCTCAAGGCTGCTTCGGTGTCGATTCGTTTACGCGCCTCGACGTCGGCCAGATGAGTGCGCCAGTCGCCATAACGTCGGGCGTCGACCCGCCCGTCGGCCGCGGCCAGCAGCTGGCTGACAACGGCGCGCGCATCGCCAACGATACCGACGTCGGCCGGTCGGTTGTGGCCGATCGCGGTAGCGTCGATGTCGACCTGGATCAACCTGGCGCTGGCGCTGAAGCGCGGCGGCGCCAGGTGGCCGATGACGTAGTTGATCCGCGTCCCGATCAGCAGCAGCAAGTCGGCCTCACGGAAGGCGGTGGCGCGGGCGGTCGGGAACGACAGCGCATGATCATCCGGCACTACGCCGCGACCCTGGGGTGTGGTGTAGAACGGCACGCCGAGTAGCTCGACGAGCTGCTGCAGCTCGTTTTCGCCAGACGACCACAGAATGCCGCTGCCCGTGAGCACCAACGGTCGTTCGGCCTGCGACAACAGGCGCAGTGCATCGTCGATCAGCGCTGGATCACCGGTCGGCCGCGCTCGGTTCAACACGTGGTCCGCATCGGGATAGACCACGTCGTCTTCTTCGACCTGCTTGTACAGCACGTCGCCGGGCATATCGAGATACGCCGGGCCAGGGCGGCCGCTCAGGGCGTGTCGGACCGCGGCGCTGACGAATTCAGGAACCCGTCGAGGATCGGCACATTGTTCGGCCCACTTGGTAATCGGCTTGAAGGCGGCGACCTGGTCCATCTCCTGGAATGCGCCTTTGCCGCGTTGGCTGATTGGCGCGGATCCGCCGATGGCCAGCAGCGGCGCACAATCGGCCCAGGCGTTGGCGACGCCCGTGATCAGGTTGGTAGCGCCAGGTCCGGAGGCGGCCATGCACACGCCCAGGGTGTTCTTCACGCGGCCATAGGCGTGGGCCATCATCGCGGCAGCCTGTTCGTGGCGCACGTCGATGGCGCGCAGGCCTTCTTCGAGCGCGGCCGATTCAGCCGCCATCATCGGGCCGCCCATGATGTAGAAGAACGTTTCCGTGCGCAGCCGCCGCAGCGTGCGCGCCAGGATCTGGGAGCCATTGACCAGTGCCATACCTGCCCCTTTCTTAGATCGCGCGGTCCTCGCGGAGTGCTGCGAGCTGGTCGGGCGAATAGCCGAGGAGCTCGCCGTAGACCTTGGCGTTGTCCTGGCCGAGGAGCGGCGCCGAGGCGAGCGGGACGTGCGAGTCGGACATGTGCACGGGCCAGCCCGGAATCGTCACCGGGCCGCGCACCGGATGGTCAACCGTGCCGAATGCGCCGCGCTCACGCAGGTAGGGGTCGTTCAACAGCTCGTCAGTGTCGAATACCGCTCCAGCCGGTATGCCGGCCTGGCCCAACGTGTCCATCACTTCGCGTTTGGTCCGCTCGGCGATCCACGGTTTGAGCACCGCGTCCACGGCGGCCGTGTTGGCGAAGCGATCGTTATTCGTCGCGAACCGCGGGTCGTCGCGTAGATCGTCGCGCCCGATGACGTGCAGCAGCCGCTCCCAATGATGGTTGCCCGCACGCGTCGTGTAGACATAACAATAGTCATTCGGACCGCCACCCTTGCACGCGTAGGCTTCGCTTGGGGCGTTGGTTCCCAGGACCCCGGCGTTGCCGACACGAGGCGCGGGTTTGTTCCAGCGCAATTGGCTGGCGTAGGCGATGCGCGAGAAATTGATCACCGCTTCCTGCATGGCCACGTCGAGACGCTGGCCGCGGCCGGTCGACTGGCGCTGGTACAGGGCGGCCAGGATACCGATGGCCATGTGCAAGCCAGTGCCCGTATCGCCGATGGTGGGACCGGGTTTGAGAGGCCGTCCGCCAGGTTCGCCGGTGGTGCTCAAGGCGCCGCCGCAAGCCTGAGCGATCATGTCAAAAGCGAGAAAATTGGCGTACGGGCTGCCCTCTGAAAAGCCTTTGATCTGGGCATAGATGATGCGTGGGTTGACCCGTCGCACCTCTTCGTAGCCGAAGCCCAGGCGGTCGATCACCCCTGGTCCAAAGTTCTCGATGAACACGTCGGCCGTTTCGACGAGACGACAGAGCAGCTCTTTGCCGCGCGGATGCTTCAGGTTGCACGTGACGCTGCGCTTGTTGGCATTGAGCAGCAGGAAATAGAAGGAGTCTGCGCCGGGCAATTCGCTGGACGCGACGCGGCCTTGATCGCCGCGGGTTGGCTCCTCGACTTTGATGACATCTGCGCCGAGCCAGGCCAGCGTCTCGGTACAGGACGTCCCAGCTTCGAACTGGGTGAGATCGACGACCCGCACGCCGGCCAGCGCCGGGCGGTCGGAGGACTCGCTGGGCTGCACGTGGCCAGTGTACGAGCGCCCCGGGCTACGTCAAACCGTATGCCGCTTGTAGCGCTCCGACCCATGCCGGGCCGCCAGACAGCCGTTAGCTTGAACGGAGAAAGAACACGTGGACCGACACGCGCGGCCCGACGACGGCTCGCCGGCGCGGCTGATCGCCACCATGGTCGGCATCGTCGGCATCCTGCTGCTAGGCAGTCTCGCCTGGTCGGCTGTGGGCGCCCTGTTCAGCGCCCTCGGCGGTGCCACCTCGCAGTTCTCACTACCCCGTCCGACGCCCGGCAGCGCGGCCGCCATCGTCGGCACGCCGACGCCGGTCGCTCCCCAGGTAGGCGTCGTCGTCGTCACCACCACCACGCCGCAGACCACCCCTGGCGTGACGACGACTCCAGTGCCGAGCGCCGCGCCGACGGCCGTGCCCAGCGTTGCGGCGACGCCGAGCCCTGAAAAGAGTGGCCGCGCACCGTGGGTCCTCCTGCCACAGCCGGCGCCAGATACGAAGGTCGCCCCGGGCCCACTGACCATCGAAGCTCGCGGCCGCGGCGACACCGCGATCACCTCGATTCGCCTGGAGCTGGACGGCGCGGCGCTACCCGTGGCACTGGAACAGCGCAGCGAATCGACATGGCGGGCGTTTGCGACCGTCCAGGTCGGTGCCGGCAAGCACAATGTCCGAGCGACCGTCGTCGACGATCAAAACCGCACCGGCGGCTACCGCTGGACTTTTGACGCCGGCCCGTAAGCCAACGCGGAGACCCAGTTTCTGCTCGCTCGAGCGCCTCCTCAAGGATTGAGCGATCGCGAAGCGCCAGTCGGCCGATGGCACGCGGAGCGTGACGCTCACGAGACGCCTGGTGTGACGCTCACGAGACGCTGTGCGTGACGCTCGCGAAACGCCCTCGCGTGACGCTCACGAGACGCCTGGCGTGACGCTGGCGTGACGCCTGGCGTGGTAGGTGAGTTGCGCCAGTTTCCGAAACCGTGGCCGATCAATGGCTGACTGCCACGCGCCGGGCTGACGACGCCAGCCGGACGCGGACCCGGCGTCGAAGCCGGATACGATGGCGGCAGTCGTGCCCAACCTTCGCCATGTAGGACTGACCGTCGCGCTAACGCTCGGTGTCCTGGCCCTGCCAGCGATGGCCCAAGCGCAAACGGTGCCGCTGACGCCAGTGCCAACTGCTTCGCCCATACCGACGCTCGAGCCCCGCGTGGCCGAATTGACGCCAGTGCCAACTGCTTCGCCCATATCGAGGCTCGAACCCCGCGTAGCCGAATTGACGCCCGTGCCAGCTGCTTCGCCCATACCGACGCTCGAGCCACGCGTGGGTGAATTGCTGCGCCAGATCAACGCTGCCCGCGTCGATGCCGATCGCTTGCCTCTGGCTGAAGCGACGGAGCTCGATACTGCCGCGCAGGGCCACAGCGACGACATGGTCGCCAACGCTTATCTGGACCACACAGGGTCGGACGGCTCCGAACCGCAGGACCGCGCCATTCGGGCCGGTTACAAAGTCCCGCCGCGTTCAGGCTGGCTCGTCGTCGAAGTCATCTCGGCCATCGCCGCCGATCCGGCCGGGCCTGTGAACTGGTGGATCAAAGGTGATCCGGCCGTCCACGGCAAGGTGCTACTCAATCCGCGTTGGCGCGAGTTCGGCGGCGGCTATACCCAGGGCGGGCCGTACGGCAACTACTGGACGGTCCTGGTCGGCTGCCGCCCCGGCGTGGTGCCCGTCGTCACGTTCGAGGGCATCCCGTACGAGCACGCCGAGATGTGCAGCGGCTAAGGCCGACGCGATTTTTCGAGCAGCATCACCGTCGGCTCGTTCGGTAACGACGACTGGGTGATGCTGAGCCGGGCACGGGGCGTGGCCTCGGTCGCGCCCAGTTCTTTGCAGAAACGCTCAATGTCATCGAGTGTCAGATGACCACGCGTCTCGTCCGTCGCGTAGTGCATCGGCACGATGATCTTCGGCTCGACCTGGGCGACGACCGCGGCTGCCTGGGTGGCGTTGATGGTGCAATTGCCGCCGACAGGTATCAGCAGCACGTCGGCATTCTGCAGGCGGGCCAGCTCCTCGGCATTCAGCGGCGCGTCCGCCAGGTCGCCCAGATGGCAGACCGTCAGCTCCTCGAGCTGAATCACGAACGCGGTGTTGCGCGTTGCGCTAGTCGCAGCGGCGTCATCCTTGCGGCGGTGGGTTCGCACACCCCACACCAACGCCCCACCGATCTCGTATTCGCCGGGGCCGCGCAGCACCCGAGGTCGGCCATCGATGCCCGACAAACCCGCGTGATGCGGGTGGTCGTTGGAGATGGTGACGACGTTGGCGCTGGCGGTCAGGGGTGGATAGCCCCAGTCACCGCCCTCATAAGGATCGGTAAGGATGGTTACGTCGCGACCGCGTAGTCGAAAGCAGGCGTGTCCGAGCCAGGTGAGGTCCACACCCGAGTCTACCAGTCCTCAACCCGGATCTTTCCCGAGTTGATGAAAGGACTGGTATAACCCGCCACGGAAGCCGTCGTTTTTGTGTGGTGAGTAAGCAAATGAAGTTGATGCGCGCGCTGCTTTTCGCGTTGTTGTTGTCCTCCGGCCTCGCCGCGGGAAGCGTCTTTGAGTCGCGTGCTGCGCTCGCCGCGGCAGCCGCCGCGCCGGCTTCGCTTGCGGCGCCCATAGAAGATGCGCCCAGCCAGGCGCGCGCGCTCAGCGAGGCCTACAACCTGCTGCTCGACCACTACGTTCATCCGCTCGATACTGGCTCGCTGCTCCGCGCTGCGTGGGATCAACTATCTAAAGAAGCGGCTGGCAAAGCCGCCGCGCCAGGCGCTGCGC
Organism: Chloroflexota bacterium; assembly: GCA_035995405.1. GTDB lineage: Bacteria > Chloroflexota > UBA6077 > UBA6077 > CF-72 > CF-72. Next base: position 3,674 of record DASYKL010000581.1, on the reverse strand, counting down.
CGACGTTTACTGGTGATCGCGCTTCCGATCTCGAAGCCATGCGCGCTGGCCTGACTGGCTACCTTGGGCGTCCGAACGCGAGTCCAGAGGGCTTTGTCGCCGCGCACGCCCTGATTCGGGGCATGGTCCGCTACGTCGACGAGGGCCATACGTATTTCCTCGATCAGCAGCAATACAAGGACTACCAGTCCTGGTCGCGCGGCGACAACAGCTACGTTGGCATTGGCATCAGCATCAACACGCGCAACGCCGAGGCGCGGATCGTCGAGGTCTACGACGATACGCCGGCCAAACAGGCTGGTTTGCAGCCAGGTGACTTGCTGGTCCAGATCAATGACAAACCCGTGGCGGGTCTGGCCATCGACGAGATGACCAGCCTGGTACGTGGTCCGGCCGGCACGCCCGTGGTCATGGTCGTGAAACGCGGTACCGATCCGGCCCCGCTGACGTTCAGCGTGCAGCGCGCCGAGATCCACCTGCAGTTCGTCAAGTACCGCGTGGTCGAAGACGACATCGGCTACGTCAGCTTGCGCGGTTTCCCCGAGCCATCGGTGGTCGATGCCATCGAGCAGGACGTCGCCAAGTTCCAGGAGGCGGGCATCCACGGCCTGGTGCTCGACTTGCGCGGCAACTCGGGCGGCCGGATCGATGTTGGCACACGGCTCTTGAGCCACTTCCTACCGGCCGGATCGACCATCTATGAAGAGATCGATCGTAGCGGTGAAAATCGCATGCACTTCACCCGCGCCGGCACCCTGTACGACCTGCCACTGGTGGTCCTGGTGGACGGCGGCACGGCCTCGATGGGCGAGATTTTTGCCTCGGCCGTGCAGGAGCATGGCGCCGCGACTATTCTCGGCACCAATACGTCCGGCAGTGTTGCCGCCGCTCAGGTGTTTGGTTTGCCGGACGGCTCAGGCTTGCAGGTCACCGTGTTCGACATCCTGTCGTCTGACGGCAAGCCGCTCAACAAGATCGGCGTCCAGCCAGACGAGATCATTGAGCCGAAGTCAGCTGACGTCGCCCAGGGCAGCGATCCGGTCTTGACCCGAGCGGTCGAGATCTTGCATGACAGCAACAATGGCGCCGCGGGCGCAAGCGCCCAGGCGACGCGAGAGCCCTGACAAGAGGTCACCATGGCGCATGATTGAGCGCCACAATGCAGACGAGCTGACTCTAGCGCAGGTGATGCTGCCCGAGGACGCCAATCCACGCGGCAATATCCACGGCGGCACGCTGATGAAACTGGCCGACTCGGCCGGCGGCGTCTGCGCCACGCGCCACTCGCGCCAGCGGGTCGTGACCGCCGTCGTCGATTCGATGACCTTCGAAGAGCCGGTCTACGTCGGCAATCTGGTCGTGCTGCACGCGGTGGTGACCTGGACCGGCCGGACGAGCATCGAGACAGAAGTGACGATCGACGCCGAAAATGTCCTGACCGGTGACGTGCGCCGCATTTCGACCGCCTACTTCGTCTACGTGGCGACCGACGAAGAAGGGCGACCCACGCCTGTGCCGCCGCTCGAGGTGACGACGGCCGAACAACAACGCCGCTGGCACGAGGCCGAGCAGCGTCGCGAGATGCGTCTCCGCCGCCGCAACGCCGACGCGCCGCACCGCTAGTCGGCTTGCCCGTCGCACCATGACTCCCGCCACGTCTAATCGCCTGCCCGCGGCAGCCGTCAAGACTCTCGACGTCTACGCCGAGAAGGTCCTGGCCTGTCCGCCGGCGCAGGCCCGCCGTGGCGGCGTGCATCTGTTGGCTGCAGCGAGCCGTGGCTTACCCGCCTGGCACGGCTTCACCATGCCGATCGTCGCGCTCAGTTTCGCCCCGGGCGCCGTGGTTGCCTGCCGACCGGACCTGCTCGAAAAGCTTCGCGCCGAGCTCGGCTCAGACGCCCATCAGTCGTCGTTGGATGGCGCCGGGTTTCGCCGCTTGTGGCGCGCCGTCCAGCGCTGCACGCCCAACGGCTTCACCCTCGCCGGTGACTTCCGCGCGGCTGACGCGGCCACGTTCTCGCCATCCGCCAGTTTTGCACGCGCCGAGCTGATCGATGCAGAAGATGCCGCCGCGCTGCACTTGCGGACGCGCTTCGATGGGCCCATCTTTGGCGTTCGCGGTCCGCACCATCGCCTGGTGTCGTGGGCGGCGCTCAAGCTGAAGTCGGACACGATCTGGGAAATCGCCGTGGCGACAGAGGCGGACTATCGCGGCCGCGGGTACGCCCGCGACGTCGTCTCCGCGGCCGCCGCCTACACGCTCGACCAGGGGCGGCTGCCGACCTACCTCCACGACCGCGACAACGGCACGAGCGGCTTCGTGGCCCGCGCGACCGGCTTCCAGCTCTACGCCGAGATCGTCCTCAGCGAGTACTGAAGCGCCAGCTACGGCACTCTGCCCTGGCGCGTGTGGCGCTCGATGATGGCTGGATAGGGGCCCGATGTACGCTCTGAGTCCACAGCAAATGCGCTTTGACACTCTCGCCGTCCACGCCGGCGCACCTCGCCTCACCATCGACGGAGCCCACCCAACGGCGCCGCCCATCGTCACCGCTTCGAGCTACTGGTACGACTCGCCGGACGAGCTGGACCGTGTACTCGGCGACGAACAACCAGGTTTCTCGTACGCCCGCTACGCCAGTCCGACGGTCACCGCCTTCGAGGAGGCCGTGGCCGCACTCGAGGGTGCTCCCGCGGCGGTCGCCTTCGCCTCGGGCATGGCGGCGATCCATGCTGCCGTCAGGCAGTGCGCTCCAGCCCCTGGCGCGGTGCTGTTCGCGTCCCAGGATTGCTACGGCGGAACTTTCACACTGCTGACCAATACGCTGACCAGAGAAGGCATGTCAGTCGAGCTCGTCGACGTCTTTGACCTGCCTGCTCTCGAAGCACGCATGGCCGCCGAGCGCCCTGCCGCGCTGTTGTTGGAGGTCGTCTCGAATCCGCTCCAGCGGGTCGCCGACCTCGAGTACATCCTGCAGATCGGCCAGCGGCTCGGTGTCCCGATTCTGGTGGACTCGACCTTCACCACGCCTTACTTGATTCGTCCACTGGCCCTTGGCGCGGCGTGCGTCATACACAGTGCGACCAAGTATCTCGGCGGGCATGGTGATGTCACGGGCGGCGTCATCGCCTGTCAGTCCGACGAACAGGCCGCCGGTCTGCGGTCGTGGCGCAAGTACACCGGCGCTGTGCTGGGTGTGCTCGAAGCGTATTTGTCGGTGCGCGGCATTCGTACGCTGCCGTTACGCATGGCGCGCCAATCGGCGAACGCCGCGGCGCTGGCTGCTGCTCTGGTGGCGGATGGTCGGATCGAGCGGGTCTACTACCCGGGCCGGCCCGACAGCCCCGACTTTCCCGTTGCCTCACGCCTCTTCCCAGAAGGGCAGTTCGGGGCAATGCTCGCCATCGCCATCACTGATGCCGATCGCGCCGCGGTCATGGCTTTCCTGGGCCGCCTGCAGCTTATCCGCGCCGCGCCGACGCTCGGCGATTGCTACAGCCTGGTGCTCTATCCCGTCATCGCCTCGCACCGCGGCCTGACGCCCGAGCAACGTCGCGAACGCGGCATCAACGACAACATCGTCCGCCTGTCAGCGGGTATCGAAGACCCCGCCGATCTCCTGGCCGACCTGGATCAAGCCCTGGGTTGAGCCCTAAATTGAGCCCGCCGCGGG
>DASYKL010000580.1:0-2041 GCA_035995405.1 Chloroflexota bacterium | reverse complement strand
CTGGTCGGACGCAACGGCGCCGGTAAAACCACCACGCTCCGTCTGCTCGCCGGAATCAGCCGTCCCACTCGCGGCCGAGTACAGACCGCTGGTCGCGTCGCCTCGCTCTTGAATGTCGGCGCGGGGTTTCATCCGGAGCTAAGTGGCCGCGAAAACGTCCTGCTGAATGGCGTCATCCTCGGCCTCAGTCATCGCGAGATCCGGTCGCGCTACGACGCCATTGTCGACTTCTCCGGATTGGACACGGCGTTTATGGACACGCCCGTCAAGCATTACTCCAGCGGCATGTATGCGCGATTGGCGTTTTCCGTCGCGGTCCATGTCGAGCCGGACATCCTGCTCGTCGACGAAGTCCTGTCGGTCGGAGACGCCGCTTTTCAGGACCGTTCGTTGCGTCGCATGCTCGAATTCCGTGACCAGGGTCGCGCGGCCATCGTGTTCGTCTCACACAACCTGGCGGCGATCGAGCTGATGTGTCACCGCGCGCTGTGGCTCGACCGTGGCACCGTCTGCGCCAGCGGTCCGACGTCCGATGTCCTGACCGCCTATCTGGATGCTGTCGACGATACCGATGAAACGTCCGTGGGCGAATCGTTTCTCAGCGCCGACCGCGTCGAAGTGCTCGACGCCCTGGGCCAGGTTGCCGAGTGTCTGCCCGGCGACCAGCCGTTCATGGTTCGCGTCGTCGGCCGTGCCCACCACGATTTGCCCGAGCCGGTATTCGTGGTGACGATCCGCGGCGACCACGGCCCGCTCTTCGCAGGCAATATGCACATCGATGGCAATTGGCCCGCGCGCTTGCCCCAGGGCCCGTTCACGCTCGACTGCGCATTCGATCGCCCCGATCTACGGCCAGGCCGCTATCGGGTCGAGCTGAAAGTCAAACAGAATGTGAGAACGAATTACTATGAGCCGCGCATCAAGGCCACGTTCCGCGTCGACGGTGCGGTCGGGCCTGGCGGAGGCGACGTGCCATACGCCATCATGAGCCGCTGCTGACGTGCCAGAGCCAAATCCGAACATGGACCAGAATCAGGACCAGGACATCATCTGCTTTTGCGAGTGGATCACTCGCGATGAGCTCGTCGCGACGATTCCGCGCGTCCGCGATCTCAAGGAGCTGCGCGAAACAACGCGCGCGTGCATGACCTGTTTCGGTTGCGAAGGTGACCTGGACGACCTGGTCGCCGAGCATGGGCACAAGTTCGGGAAGGCGCGCTGACGATGGCTCGACAGATCGTTCGCGGCGTGATCGACCGCACGGGGTTGCGCTCCACGTGGCCGCTGCAGCAGGTAACCGCGTGGCGAGAGCGCCAGAGTTGGCGAGCCCATCCGCGCCGCATGGCGTCGTGGTACCGCGACGCCGATGACATGCACACGCGGCTGTTCGTCTCGAATCTGGAAGTACCCGAGGCGCCGCAGCTTTGCGCCGATGTCGCCGTGCTGGTTCGCTTGTTCGACTCATCGGGTGCCCAGCTCGCCGCACAGCGCTTTGCGATTCCGCGCAACGCCTCCCTGGTCCTCGAGCTAGCCGACTTGCTGCCCGCTGCCCAGCGCGGCCACGTGCCGAGTGGTCAGGTCATCGTCGATTTCGAAGCCGCCCAGCTCGGCTCCTCGCGCGCGTACCTGCATTGGTACAACGACCACAGCCTGACCTCATCGCACGAAAAATTCGGCCTGACGATCCCCGCCGTCGGCGGCTATTGGACCGTCCCGAATGTCCAGAACAGCGATGAATACCGCGTCCACCTGGCGGTCACCAATCTGGACGATCAACCCTTTACGTCCGAAGTGACTCTCAAAGACGACGAAGGCCACGCGCTGGACAGCCAGATTGACCTTCCCCCCAACGGCTCGCGTTTTCTCAGCCTGGAGACGCTCTTCGCTAACCCGAGCGGCTTCCTCCACGACCAACCCGGCGTCCTTTACTTCGGCAACAACCGCCAGCCGGCGATGTACTACTACTTCGTCCACAACCAGCGCCTCGGCACCTGGCGCGTCCAGCACCTCTGATGAAGGGAGACCCCGAATGAGTATCGAT
>DASYKL010000579.1:0-3048 GCA_035995405.1 Chloroflexota bacterium | reverse complement strand
GTAAGGCCTTGTCGGGGCCGTCGATCTCCGCCAGAGCCACGGCCCGATTGAGAGCGACGATCGGGCTGGGTGCAAGCGCCATGAGCTGGTCGTAAAGCTGCAGGATTTGTCCCCAATCCGTCGCGGCGGCGGTGGCGGCATCGCTGTGGACGGCGTTGATCGCGGCCTGCAGCTGATATGGGCCGGGTCGGTTCAGCCGCAAGCAAGTGCGGACGATGGCCTGGCCCTCCGCGATGAGCGATCGATCCCACAGGCTGCGCTCCTGGTCGATCAGCAGCACCAGGTCGCCGTCAGGCGTGATGCGTGCCAGCCGGCGTGCATCGACGAGCAGCATCAGCGCGAGCAACCCCAACACCTCGGGCTCGTCCGGCATCAGCTGCGCCAGCAGCCGTCCCAGACGAATCGCCTCAGCGCACAGGTCCTCGCGCACGAGCCGGTCGCCTGAGCTGGCTGCGTAACCCTCGTTGAAAACGAGGTAGACGACTGCCAGCACTGCTCGCAAACGGTCTGGCAGGTCGGCGTCGCTCGGCACGCGGTACGGGATGCGGGCGTCGCGGATCTTGCCCTTGGCGCGGACGAGGCGCTGAGCCATGGTCGTTTCGGGCACGACGAAGGCGTGGGTAATCTCGGTCGTGGTCAGACCGCCCAGCAGCCGCAGCGTAAGGGCGACCTGGACGTTCGTGGTGAGGGCCGGATGGCAACAGGTGAAGATCAGTCGCAGACGGTCGTCGTGCACGGGAGAGAGTGCCTCCTCGGACGGTTCGTCGCGTCCGCGCAGCGTCTCCAACCTTGCGGCCGCTTGCGCGTGGCGGTCCTCCCGTGATGCTTCACGGCGAAGGCGATTGATGGCGCGGTTGCGGGCTGTGGTGATGATCCATCCAGCCGGGCTGGGGGGCGTGCCGTCGGCTGGCCAACGCTGTACGGCGACGGCGAACGCGTCCTGGACGGCCTCTTCGGCAAGGTCGATGTCGCCGAAGTAGCGGACCAGGACGGCGACCGCGCGGCCGTATTCTTCGCGAAAGACCCGCTCGATCGACGAACCGGCGGCGGGAGCGCTGCCGGCCGACACGCCTGTCAGGAGTCCTCGGCGTCGGCCTGGAACGGACGCACCTCGATCGGCAAAGAGTTGGCGCCGTCACCGAGGACGCCCGCGAGCTTGCGGGCCCAGACCAGGGCGGCATCGAGATCGGGCGCCTTGACGATCAAAAAGCCACCAATATGCTCTTTGCCCTCCGTGTACGGGCCGTCGGTTATCAGGACATCACCATGGTCAATGCGGACGACGGTGGCGGTGCTGGGCGAGTGCAGGGCTCCGTTGAAGACCCATGCGGCGGCTACTTTGGCGTCGTCCACCAGGGCATTGACGTCGGCCATGATCTGATCCATGCGGGCCAGGACTTCCGCGGGAACGGTATCGGCCTGGTAGATGCTGAGCAGGTACTGCTTCATGTGTGGGCCCTTTCTTCTACTTACGGGCGACCGGCGTGCGGAGCCGGTGCACGAGCGGCCAGCACCTGACCGGTATGTGAGCTGAACAACTCCTTCATACGCTCGACCCCACGCCATTCGGCAACGAGCATGAACAGCGTCTTGCCGTCGTCGCCGCCGAGCATACAGGCGAAGCAGAACTCGTCGAGCTCAATCCTTTGCAGTACTTCGCCACCCTCGCGCACACGGACGCAGCCTGGCCGCCCCTCTTTAAAGGCTGGCGTCCAGATGGCGCCGTCGGCATCAAGACACATGCCGTCACCACCCTGGCCCAGGTCGGCCCAGACGCGGCGATTCGCCAGGCTGCCATCGGCGGCGATGTCGAAGGCGGTCAGCCGGGCGGCGAACGACTCGGTCACGACGAGCGTTTTATTGTCGGGTGTCACCACCATGCCGTTGGGGAAGTGAATGTCGTCAGCGACCTGACGGACGGCGCCGTCGGGGGTAACCAGGGCGATAACGCCTGGAACGAACGGCCCGCTGCCGAAGTTGAAGTCGCCGCCATTAACGTATGTGTTGCCACGGCCGTCAACGACGATCTCGTTCCAGCCCTTGGCCAGATTGCTGAGGTTGGCGTGGGTCACCAGCGATCCGTCGCAATCCTGGCGCAGGAGCTTCGCTTCTGGTCCTGACACGATCAGCAAGTGTCCATCTGGCAGCCAGTCGATCGAGAAAGGCACCGTGGTTGGTACGCGAGCCACCACTTCGCTGCGGCCCTCAGGGTCCAGGGCGATGATTTCCTGGCTGCCCCAGTTCGAGAACCACAGGCGGCCGTCGTGCCAGCGTGGCGACTCGCCGACGACGAGGCCAGTCATGAGTGTCGTAAGTTCGGACATGTTGTGCGTCTCCTGCTGCGCAGTGTCGGACCCCGGCAGAGTGCTGGGTGTTCCATCTTCTAGACAGATGGACACTGTCGAAATCGACAACGATGGCCTCGCTTTTCGAGGAAGCCGGCAGGGCGCTCATTCTCTGCAGGGAGGTGGCTCGGCGCCTCCGCTTCAGCAACAGGTTGACGCCCAACGTGTCGGCCTCCAGCTCTACGCCTTGGGTGCGGGCGCGCCTGAGTTCGACGAGTGCATGATCGCCGCCCGGATTGAGCCGGCGGGTCAGCTCAGATGGTCTGAAACGGAACGCGTTTGACGAACTGGCTGGCGCCGCGCTTGCCGACCACCGTGATCACGTGGTCGCGACGCCCGCACGGCGGGGGCTGGCCCAGTGGTAGGTACCCAACTTGCTCGTCTCCAGCCGGCAGGCCACCAGCGCTTCGGCAATTTTGACCGCGGCCGCTACGCCATCGACGACCGGTGCTCCGAGTGATGCGGAGAGCTCCGCGTCGAGGCCGGACATACCGGCACAACCGAGCACGATAACTTCGGCGCCATCCTTAGTTATGGCCTGCTGTGCTTCCGCCAGCAGCCGCGCGCGCACCTCGCGCTGCGGTAGTTCATCGACGTCAAGCACCGTCAAGCCGGAGGCGCGCACGGATGCGCAGCGTTCTGCGTAGCCGTACAGCCGCACCGCGTCGATCAGCATCGGGCGCCAGCGGGGCGATGTGGTGAC
>DASYKL010000578.1:0-5812 GCA_035995405.1 Chloroflexota bacterium | reverse complement strand
CTGCCGTCGAGCTGACCGGAGTAGATCCGTCCATCGCCGGACGCGACGCCACGGTTGTTCCAACCACAGCAGATCGTATCGTTGACCTGCGGAATGTCGGAGAAGTACTCCCACAGCTTGCGGCCGGTCTTGCCATCGAGGGCAAAGACGTCATCATTGCCGGTGGGGATATACATGACGCCGTCAACAACGATCGGATCGGCTTCGAAGCGGTACTTGCTTCCGCGGCCGGATCCAAGCCGTGTCAGCCAGGCCCCTTTGAGCTTTCCGACGTTGCCTGGGTTGATCTGGGTCAACGTCGAATAGCGCTGGTTATAGAGCGAACCGCCGTAGGTGAGCCAATCTTTGTCGGCGGCCCTTGTTGTGGTCAACTCCTGGTTCGTCGGCCTGGCTGATGGTGTCGTCTGCGCCTGGCCGGCGGCTGGCACGCCAAACGTGAGGGCCAGCAACGTCAGCAGCAGTGGTCCGAAACGCATACGCATACAAGATCCCCTTCCCCGAGCGGCAATCGGCTCGGACCGTGTCAATCGAGGCCCATAGCGCGGCGGTAATCTCGCCTGATCGCTTCGGGCTGGTGCGCGAAAAAGAGAAACTCGCCCGGCGTGCGACTGGCCTGGCGGAATCGTTCTTGCTTCAGCAGGTCGGCCATCGGCTGACCGTTGCGCAGCAGATCCAGATCAGCGGTGGGCAACATGATGCATTCGTTCTGGCCCGCATCGCGCACGACGGCTTTTGGCTCCTCCCCGCGCTGGACCTTCTCGATCTCCTCGACCATGCGCCGCCGCAAGAGGATCATGCCACGGTCGCTCTCACCAAGGTGCTGTAGCGAACGGTCGGCTACAGTTCCCTGGCCCACCCAGCCGACGAAATCCTGATTGATGACATGGCTGGTAATCCAACGGCCTGTCTGCTCGTCGCGCAGCGGCGCGTACCAGTAGGGGATGTGCTCCTGCCGATACGGCTCCATCTCCCGCGGCACCCGCTCGTAGAACCAACAGATACTCAGCGAATTGTCGTCGTCGACGGGGATGCGCCATTCGAAGTGGCCGCCCAAATAGAAGCCGTGTGGCCACAGTGACACACGTCCAATCTGCCAGCGCTCGTGCGTTTCGGCCATCCCCTCGAGGATGCGGTGGTACGTAAAGCCGTGCTCGAATTCGTTGAATGCCAGTCGCAGATGCGTTGGCGCTTTCGGTGCGTCGGTCTGCCCCCGCAGGACCTGTGACCAGTTGTTGTGGAGCCACTCGAAGTGCACCGGATCGATGGTGTTTTCGTGGCACTGGAACCAGTTGCACGGTACATCGGCGAGGACGATCTGGACAAAGCCATTGGTCCGGGTAAACGCTTCGTAATTTGGGACGAGTGGCTTTTTGTCTGGCGGCCCGAGGTAAGCCCACAGCAGACCGGCTCTCGCCTCCACCGGATAGGCCTTGATTGAGATGCGATCTCTGAAGCGTGCATCGGGGTGGGCAATTTCTTCGAACGGTTGGTGGACGCACGCGCCGGTCTCGTCGAACTTCCAGCCGTGGTAGTTGCAACGGATGCCGCATTCCTCCACCCAGCCGTACGACAGGTCTGCCCGGCGGTGCGGACAGTGGCGATCGACCAGGCCGTAGTGGCCGGACTGGTCTTTGTAGAGGACCAGATCTTCGCCCATCAGGCGCATCGGTTTGACGGGTTTGTCGTCCATCTCAGCGACGGCGCCGATCGGCGTCCAGTAGCGGCGGAGAAGCTCACCCATCGGCGTTCCCGATCCGACCCGGTAGAGCATCTCGTTCTGTTCTTTGCTCAGCATGCCTGCCCCGCCGCTCAGGATAGACCCGTTCCGCCCTCGCCGCATACCTGCTAACGTGCGCCTAAGCCGTCGCATCGCACACAGGGGGTGGGCTATGACCAGGCATGAGGCTTTCGTCATGGGATTCTCGCGCCGCCAGGCGCTACGTCTGATCGGTCTGTCGGGGGCTGCGGCGCTCATCGCGGCGTGCTCCGCCGGGCCCGCCGGCGCGCCCGCGCAAAAGGCGCCCGGGCAATCGACAGCGGCACCTGCGACGCAAACCTGGGACGAGGTGGTGGCCGCCGCCAAAACGGAAGGCGTGGTCAACATCGCCACCTATGCCGGCACTGGCTATCGCAAGGTGATGGATGATTTCGAAGCAGCCTTTCCAGGCCTCAAGGTTGACCAGACTGGTTTCCAGTCTTCGTCTCGCGATTTCGTGCCACGTTTGCTGCAAGAGCGCAACGCCGGCCTGTTCGGCTGGGACATTGCCCTGATGCCCAGCCCCGAAATGCTGATCCAGGTGCACCCGGTCGGGGGACTCGACGCCCTTCGACCGCTGCTCATGCATCCCGAGGTGCTTGCCGACGCCAGTTGGGGCGATGCATTGAACGGCGGATTCGTGGATACAGCGAAACAGCTCAGCTATGCGATCACGCGCGCTCGATCGCAGTCGCTGTGGATCGATACCAACCAGGTCAAAGACGACGAGATCAAATCGTATCGCGACCTGCTCGATCCCAAATGGAAGAACAGGTTGCTGGCTGGCGATCTCCGCACCAAAGGCTCTGGCTACAACACCGGTACGACGCTGCGACTGAAAACCCGCGACGAGGATATCCTGCGCAAGATCTACAAGGATCAAGAGGCAGTGCTCAGCACCGATGCGCGGCAGCTGACGGAGTTCGCCGTGCGCGGTGCGTACCCGGTCAGCCTGGGTGCTGTCAGCAAACCCATTCTGCTCGACTTTCTCGCCCAGGGCGTGGGCAAGAACCTCAAGTGCATCGCCTTGCCGGAAGTGGATTATGTCTATAGCGGCTCCAATCTGCTGCACTTTGTGAACAAGGCGCCCCACCCCGCAGCCGCGAAATTGTTCGTCAACTGGGTCCTGACGAAAGACGGCAGCAGCTCGTTCTCGCGCAACTTGCAGGACAACAGCCGCCGCGTCGACGTACCGGTCTTCGATCCGGATACCGTGCCCGAGAAGGGCGTGGACTACACGTTGCTCGACGCCGAAGAGATCCTGCCTGAACTCCAGAAGACGCAGGACATGGCCAAGGCACTTCTCAACTAGAAAATGCGGGCGCCGCGTCAGCGTCGCGTGTTGTACTGAGCCTTATGGATCGAAGCCTCCTCGCAGTTCACGCCCACCCCGACGACGAGTGCATCGGCACTGGCGGCATCCTCGCCCGCTATGCGGCCGAAGGCGTTCGCACCATCCTGGTGACCTGTACGGATGGAGCGGTGGGCGAGATCAGCGATCCGGCGCTCGCGACACCCGACAACCTGGCAGAAGTGCGCGCGCGAGAGCTTGACGCGTCCGTCGTGATTCTCGGCGTGCGGCGGCTGGTCAAACTCGGCTACCGCGATTCTGGCATGGCAGGCACAGCCGACAACAACCATCCTGCCAGCTTCCAGCAGGCCAACCTGGATGAAGCAATCGAGCGCGTTGTCGAGGTCATCCGCACTGAGCATCCGCAAGTCGTTGTGACGTACGACGAACGAGGTGGGTATGGTCATCCGGACCATATTCGCGCCCACCAGGTAGCCGTTGCCGCGTTCGAGGCGGCTGGGGATCCCCAGCGCTACCCGTCGGCCGGGCCAGTCTGGGCGCCGGCGAAGCTGTACTACGCCGTATTTCCGCGATCGGCAATGCAAACCTTCGGCGAGCGACTACGCGCAGCGGGAATCGAGACGCCGTTCGATACTCCCGCGGAGGGCGGCGACGTCGAGCCAAGTGAAACGCCGTTTGGCGTATCAGACGACCGGGTGACGACGACGGTCGATGTATCGGCTTATGTGGCGGACAAGCGAGCGGCGCTGGTCAGTCACGCCACTCAGATGGGACCCGAACAATTCTTCATGCGTTTGCCGCAACCGCTGTTCGCGGAAGCGTTTGGGCGGGAGACATTTCAACGGGTTGCCGGTCCCGGTGACACTCCGGAAGACGATTTGTTCAGCGGCTTGTAGCGCTACCGCCAAGCACCAAACTCAGCTGTTAGCTGGGGTTGTTGCGCAGGGATCTGGACGAGTCCAAACACCGGTCGGCATATGGCGCATAGTGCCGCGTGGCATCGATCGACGTGAACCGCACGACCGATACTCGGGGCGAGTCGTGTCCCTGTCCTTCGATTACGAACAGCTTCGCGTCATCTACGAAATGGGCAAGCTGGTCCGAGCCAGCCTCGATCTCGATACGACCCTGGCGACGATTGCCAGCGCAGCGGGTCAACTGACAGGCGCGGCCCTGACAGCAATCTTGTTGCTCGACGATGACGGGGCGCTCGAGTTCCGCGCGTGCAGCGGGCCCCTCGCGGTCGCGGTCGGTCAGCGAGTTCCTGCCAACGCTGGTCTGGTTGGCCGTGCACTGGAAGAGCGGAGCGCCGTCTTGATATCCGATCTGCTCGCAGAACCAGGCCGAGCGCGGCCTGACCTCGACAAGCTGTCTGGGGTGCGAAGCTACATTGCCGCGCCACTGATCTGGCGCGGGGAGCGGCTGGGCGTGGTGACGGTCGGGGCAACCACACCAGGAGCGCTCGGACCGCTCCATGCGGCGCTGGTGGAAGAGCTCGCTGAACAGGCCGCAACGGCGGTCGGTCATGCGCGGGCGTATACCCGTGAGCAAACGCGGCGGATTGAGACTGAGGCGTTGAACGAAGCATTGGCGGAGCGCACCGATCAGCTGGAACGCGCCCACCGCCAGCTGCTCCAGAATGAAAAGTTGTCAGCGATCGGACAGCTCGCGTCAGGGATCGCCCATGAGCTGAACACGCCGCTCGGTGTCATTTTGTCCAATCTGTCAGTACTCGATCAGTATGCGCGCGGGCTGATGGATCTCGGCACAGTGGCGCGGCAGGCGGTGACGCAACTACGAGCGGGGATGCCACAGGCGACCATTGCCGATGATCTTGCCGTTGCTGCACAGGGCGCGGATCTCGACTACGTGCTGAACGATCTGCCGCAGCTGACCGCCGAATCGATCGCGAGCGTCGATCGTATGGCGAGCATCGTCCGCAGCGTGGCGGTCTTCGCTCGCCAGAATTCCGGGACCTTTTCGAGCGTCAATATTCAAGAAGCGCTCGAGTCTGCAATTACCCTGGTCTGGAGTGGGTTGAAGCAGCACGCGGACGTGGTGCGCGAGTTCAGTGCGTTGCCAGCGGTGTACGGCCAGGTTCCGGAGCTGGTCGAGGTCTTCGTGCATGTGCTGCTGAACGCTGGCCAGGCCTTGAGCGACAGCGGTCGCATCACGATTCGAACGACGTACGAGGCGGGCGAGGTGGTCATTTCGATCACGGACACCGGATCGGGCATCGCGGCGGAACAGCTGTCCCGCATCTTCGATCCGTTCTTTACGACCCGCGACCCCGGACAGGGCATGGGCATGGGTCTCTCGGTCTGCCACGGCATCGTGACGCAGCATCACGGGACCATAGAGGTCAGCAGCACCCCGGGCAGCGGGACAACGGTGACCGTACGGCTGCCGGCGGCGGCGTCAGATGGGCAGCTGGTGGCCAGCGAGTGACGGCGGCTCCCCGACCCTGAAGCTACGGGCGAGTGGCGAGTGCGGCGATGGCGTCAGCCTGGGCGTCGCAGTCCCACATCCAGGCGCGGTCGCGGGCCTGGTTGGACAGTTGGTAGTCGCGGGCGCTGAGGTCCGCGGTGGCGGCGTCGTAGCGGGCGCCGTTGGCGCGGGAGCTGCGCTGGACGCGGGCTGTTCGCTCGCGGCGCACGCGTTCGTAGACCCGCAAGGCCTGTGGCGCAGATCGTTTGTCGCTGGCGGCCAGAATCGTGGCTAGCGCCACGCCGTCTTCGATGGCC
>DASYKL010000577.1:0-5834 GCA_035995405.1 Chloroflexota bacterium | reverse complement strand
GGCGTCGACTCGCGACGCCTGTACTGAGCGAGCTGGCCAGCTTCGCTAGCGCCTTCGGCCTAGTGTCCGAATAGCGCCACGATCTTGGTCTGGGCCACGATGTGGCCCGTCATCGCACTCTGAACGTCGAGCACGGTGGCGCCCGGGGCCACGGTGAGCGGGGTATCCAGCGCGAACAACTGGAATGTGTAGTGGTGGGCCGGTGTCCCCGCGGGCGGACAAGCCCCCAGATAACCAATCGCCCGCCGCGCATTGAGCCCCTGGAGCGCGCCATTGGGTAACGTCGGGTCGGCCGGCTGCGCAGCCTCGAACTGGGTCACCGTCGGCGGGATGCTGTACGTCACCCAGTGACTCACCGTGTTCGGTGCGGCACCGTCGACATCCTGGTCGACCAGCACAAAGGTTTTGGTCGTGCTCGGCGCCCCTGACCAGCTCAGCGGTGGAGATTGACCGCCACCTGGTCCGTCACAGGAGAACTGCGACGGCAGATTGCCACCGTCGGTGAAGGCCGAGCTCTGTAAGGTGAAGCCGGGCGTCGGATTGCCCGTAAAGAGCAGTGGTCCATTGACTGCCGGGCCAGCCGGGGACGGTGATGGAACGACCGACGCGCCAGGTGACGCGGCCACCGATGGCTTGGCGGCGGGCGACGCGGCTGCGGCTGCCGAAGGCGAAGGCGAAGCGACAGGTGACGCTGGCTTGGCCGCCGGCGACGAGCTCGGGGCAAGAGTCGGCGAAGTAGTCGTCGGCGAAGAGGCGGTCGGGGCGGGAGAACTGCAGCCCGCAACCAACAACACAGCGGGGAGCAACAGAACGAGAATTTGACGCATGGATCCTCCATTCTGCCTGGCGAGACATACAATCGTCGCCTAATCGGGAGAGAGTGACTGAATGAGCGGCATAGGGACTGTGAATGGGGAACAATTCGGGCGTCGGCTGCGCCTGTGGCTACCAGGGCTGATCGCCAGTGTGGCGCTGGCAGCATGCAGCGCCCCCGCGACCACGTCGGCGCCGCCGACAGCCGCCGCGGCTGCCGCGGCGGCCGCCAAGCCCACGTCAGCGGCTGGAGCGAACGCAAGTCCCGCGGTCGCTGGCGCATCCGCGACCAGCACGGGCTTCGATGGCACGCTGGTGTTCGGCGCGCCGATCTCGCTCACCGGTAGCACTGCTAAGGAAGGCGGCCTGACCCGCGATGGCTACGACCTGTGGCGTGATACCTACAACAAGGCTGGCGGCATCACCGTCGGCGGCAAGCACTACAAGATCGAAACCAAGTACTACGACGATGCGAGCAACGCCCAACAGAGCGCGACGCTCGCCGAGAAGTTGATCAAAGAAGACAAAGTCAACTTCCTGCTCGGGCCCTATGGCACGAGCTCAACACTGCAGGTCAGCACCGTCGCTGAGAAAAACAAGATGCCCATGATCGAGGGCAATGGCGCCGCGGAAAGCATCTTTTCGCAGGGCTACAAGTACACCTTCGGTGTGTTGTCGCCGGCTCAGAACTATCTGCGTGGCGTTATCGACCTGGCGTTGTTGATGGAGCCGAAGCCGGCGACGATCGCCGTGCTCAGCGCCGACGACCCGTTCTCGGTCGAGGTTGCCGATGCGGCCAAGACGTATGCGGAGCAAAAGGGCCTGCAGGTCGTCTACTACCAGAAGTATCCCAACGCGTCGACCGATCTGCGTGCGCCATTGACCGAGACCAAGGCCAAGAGTCCAGACCTGTTCCTCAATAGCGGCCACCTGCAGGAGAGCGTCGCGATCATGCAGCAGTCCAAAGAGCTCGGCTTCAGTCCCAAGGGCATGGGCTTCAGCGTTGGGCCGTCGATTCCTGACTTCGAGTCGACCCTCAAGAGTGATTCGAACTTCGTGTTGGGTGGGACACAGTGGACCGCCGCGCTGAAGTACCAGGGCGACGATCAGTTCAAGACACCCGCCGCCTACAACGACCTGTACAAGCAGACGTTCAACTACGAGCCCGCGTATCAGAGTGCAGATGCGACCGTCTCGGGCGTAGCGTTTGTCAAAGCAATTGAGACCGCTGGCAGCATCGAGCCGGATAAGGTTCGCGATGCGATCGCCAAATTGAACTTCATGTCGTTCTACGGCCAGATCAAGTTCGACGAGCGGGGCATCAACGTAACCAAGCCCATGGCCGTAGAGCAATGGCAGAACGGGAAGCGGGTCACCGTCTTCCCCGCCGACGTGGCGGAAGCAAAAGCGATGTGGCCGATGACGCCCTGGAGCGCGCGCTGAGGCGGGGGATCTAGGGGTCCCAACTCCCCAATGGACTTCGTCCAGCACATCATCAACGGTCTGCTCCAGGGCTGCATCCTGGCCCTCGTCGGGTTGGGGTTCTCCCTGGTCTGGGGCATTCTTAACATCATCAATCTGGCCCACGCGGCGTTCATCATGCTCGCCGCGTATCTCACCTACTTCCTGTGGTCGCTGGTTGGCATCGACCCTTTCGTCACGTTGCCAGTGACCATGGCCGTCCTGTTCATCCTTGGCTATGGGCTGCAGCGCTACGTCATCAACCTGGTCATGGGCGCCTCGATCCTGACCACGTTCCTGTTGACCTTCGGCTTCGAGAGCCTGTTGGTCAACCTGGCCCTGCGTCTGTTCTCCGCTGACACGCGCCAGAGCCGGCCGTCGTACGCCAACGCGTCGCTCAATCTGGGAGAGCTGCATCTGCCCTACACCCAGCTCGGTGCGGTGGTTGTCGCCCTTCTGCTGACCTATCTCCTGTATCTGTTCCTCGACCACACTCGCATAGGCTCATCGATCCGAGCGGTCGGTCAGGATCGTGTTGCCGCCCGGCTGATGGGCATCGACATCGGCCGCACGTACGCTCTGACCTTTGGCATCGGCGCCGCGCTAGCTGCCGCGTCAGGCACGCTGCTATCCACGACGAGTGGCTTCGCGCCGAATGGCTTCGGCACTTTCAACGTGCTGGCGTTCAGCGTGGTCGTCCTCGGCGGCCTGGGCAGCATTCCGGGCGCCTTGCTGGGCGGGCTGGTGTTCGGCCTCGTCTACGAGTTTGGCGGCACGTATGTCCTGTCACAGCGCGACGTGGTGATTTTCGCCATCTTGATCCTGGTCCTGGTCGTCCGCCCGACAGGTCTGCTCGGACGCGAGGGTTACCGGTGAACCTGGCCGTCTTCGTCGTCGGCATCGTCCTGGCCGTTTTAGCGGCGCGGCCGTTGTCGCCACCCGTGGTCCGCCGTCTGGCGACCATCGCGCTCGTGGCGTTGATGCTCATCGCGCCGCTGATCTCCAACAGCACGTCCATTCTCTTCGACGCGCTCACGGCCATGTGCATCGCGTATGGCTGGAACATCATTGGCGGGTTCACCGGCTACGCCGCGTTCGGCAATGTCGCTTACCTCGGACTGGGTGCGTTTGTCGCGGCTGGCTTCATGAGCCGCCAGCCGGGCCATCTTGCCTGGCCGTGGTTCGTTGGCATCCCTCTGTCCGTCGCGATAGTCGCCCTGGTCGCGGGCGCGATCGGGATGGTCGTGCTGCGTCTCCGCGGCCACTATTTCTCGATTGCCACGCTGGGCGTCGGGGTGGCGATGCCGCAGGTGATCACCTCTGATGCCTTGTTCGGCCCAAAGGGACTTGTGCCGAACTTTTTTGGTGGTGGCCTGCCACTCAATTTCCCGCTGGCCGAGGACATCAGTCGCGGCAGCTTGACGCTGGATGCCGACCGCTACTTCTTCTACGGCCTGGGTCTGTTGAGCGCGCTGATCGGCTGGGCGGTGACGTGGCGTCTCAGTCGCAGCAAGTTCGGCTATGGGCTGGTGGCTATCCGCGAGAACGAAGAAGCGGCGGAAGTGATGGGCATCAACACTACGGTTTGCAAGGTCTACGCGTACATGCTCAGCGCGGCATTGGCGGCTCTGGGCGGGGCAGTCATTGGCTACAAGTTGACGAACATGACCACCGAAGCCGACGCGCTGTTCAGCACGACGAACAACCTGCAGATGATCATCATCTGTCTGATAGGCGGGGTCGGCACGCTCTGGGGTCCGTGGATCGGCGCATTCGTGCTCTTCGGTCTCCAGGAAGCGCTGCGCATGGCGTCCAACAGCGCCGACTTCCTGGCCTGGGAGGGTGTGGTCTTTGCCTTGCTGGTGGTGCTGGTGGTGCTGTTCCTACCGCGCGGCGTGATGCTGTTCGTGGCGACCCGGACGCGGCTGACCTGGCGAGTGTTTGCACGCAATCTGGTTGCCCACCGCGTATGAGCGCCGTCCCGCCCATTCTCGAGGTCCATCAGGCAGGCAAACGCTACGGCGGGGTGATGGCCGTCCAGGGCGTCAGCTTCGACGTCTTACCTGGCGAGATCCTCGGCTTGATCGGACCAAATGGCGCGGGTAAGACGACGCTGGTCAACCTGATCAGCGGCGTGACCCAGCCATCGGAAGGCACGGTCGCCTTTGAGGGTCGGCCGCTGGCGGGGATGCGCCCCCATCAGATCGGCCGGCTGGGCATTGCTCGCACTTTCCAGGTCGTGCGCCCGTTCGCTAATTTGACCGTTCTGGAAAACGTGGCTGTGGGCGCGATGTATGGCGCCGGCGGTAACAAGCGGTCGGCCAGCGAGGCGATGCGACTTGCCGAGGCTGTGCTCGAGTTCGTCCACCTGGCGCCGCGCCGCGATGATCCAGCCGAGAGTCTGCCGATCGCCGGCCGCAAGCGGCTCGAAATGGCCAAAGCGTTGGCCATGGAGCCTCGTCTGCTGCTTCTCGACGAGGTGATGGCCGGGCTGCGGGGCACTGAGGTCGACCAGGCCATGGACCTGATCCGAGCGATAAGCGCACGAGGCATCACCTTGCTGATCATCGAACACGTGATGAAGGTCATCATTGGCGTCTGCAATCGCGTGGTCGTCCTGGATTATGGCAAGAAGATCGCCGACGGCACGCCTGCCGAAGTGACGGCGAACCCGGCAGTGATCGAGGCGTATCTCGGCAAGCGCTACGCCAAAGCGCATCAAGCTGATGCCTGAGACGTTACTGCACGTCACGGACATCACTGTCGGCTACGGCGAAGTCCAGGTCCTGTGGGACGTGTCGCTGGACGTCTACGTCGGCGAAATCGTTGCGCTGGTCGGACCGAACGGCGCGGGCAAGACGACGCTGCTGTCGACGATCAGCGGTCTACTTCAGCCTCGTTCTGGCTCAATCCAGTTCGACGGTCAGCCGATTGGCGGGGCCAGTACGCAGCGGATCGTCGATCTGGGCATCGCCCACGTCCCAGAAGGCCGACGGTTGTTTGCCGCCATGTCGGTCCGCGATCAGCTCAGGCTGGGCGCGTTTCGACGTAACGACCGCGCCGAGGTGGAACGCGACATCGAGCGCATGTTGACCTTCTTTCCGCGACTCAAAGAGCGACTGCACAACCTGGGCGGTCACCTCTCAGGTGGCGAGCAACAGATGGTTGCGATCGCCCGGGGCGTCATGGCCAGACCCAAGCTGCTGATGATCGACGAGTTATCGCTCGGCCTGGCGCCCGTGCTGGTCGAAGACTTGATGGAGACCATCGGCCGACTGAACAGCGAGGGCATGACGATTCTGATCGTCGAACAGGACGTGCAAGCTGCGCTCGAACGGGCCGCACGCGGCTATGTTCTGGAAACGGGCCACATCGTGCTGGACGGTACGGCCGAGGCGCTTCTGGGGGACCAGCGCGTCCGCCAGGCGTACCTCGGCGTTTAACGCACGGCTAGCCGGCGTGCTCGATGCGCTCGATGCGGTAGCGCGCTTTACCACTCGGGATATCGACTTCGACGATCTGGCCCACGCCGCGGTCCTTGAGTGCACTGCCAACAGGCG
>DASYKL010000576.1:0-3728 GCA_035995405.1 Chloroflexota bacterium | reverse complement strand
AACAGCACAAATGTCAGCGCCAGAATGCGCGGCACGAGCGCTGTCCAGCCCAGGGCGGTCATGCCCGCGGCGCGGCGGCGCGCTTCGGCTCGAATCGGCCCGCTCAGGAACAGGGTGCCGCCCAGCAGGAGCAACAGGTGTGTCGGACTGAGCAGCGCGTCGACGTTGGCCTCAATGCCGAAAATGATGTGCCACAGCATGTCGGCCAGGCCACTGGCGATGAACAGCAAGCCGCCGACCAGCGACAGCTCATACCCTGCCGGAATCGACTGCCACCAGGTCCGTCCCGCGGTGTGATGGTGCCCGATAGCCCAGCCCAGGACGGCCAGCGACACGAGAAAACCGGAGTACAACACCGCGTGCCACGGCGTGAAGAATGTTTCGAGCGACGGGATGGTGTTGTGTGCCCAGCCGTCGAGATACAAACCGCCGGCGAACCAGCCGCTGGCGGCGACGATCCACCAGTCGAACCGGACAGGTGCGAGCGGACGTGCGCTGGTAGGGTGAACGGTAGCGCGTACCGCCGGCTGCGCCGGCGCGGTGAAGCTGACGACCATGACGAGATCCTTACCTTACAGCGTAAGAACTATAGGCCGATCGGCGGCCGAAGTCAACCCCGCGGCGCGAATGGCGCGCAGATATGCCTCGCCCCGCGGCGCCAGGCGGTAGCCCACCTCCAGGCTCAACGTCAGCCCCAGCGCCTTCAGCTTGCGAACCTGCAGCTTGAACACTGCAAGCTCAGGCCAACCGAGGTCCGCCGCCAGATCGCCGGCCCGCGTCGCCGGACGGGCTTCGATCGCCTCCAGCGTCGCCCGCGTCCACACCCTCGTCGCATCGAGCCGCGCCAACTTCGCTTGCAATTCGCCGACCTCGGGCTGCGTGAGCAGCGCACCATCAGCGAGTACCGCCCGCGCATCCGGCTCCGGACTCCGCTGCAGCTCAACCCGGTACAACACCGCGTCGGCTGGTCCCTTCAAGTCTGCCAGGAGCGCCTCAACCGACGTATACCCCGCCGCCACCGCATCTGGCAACGGAATGGGGCCAGTCACGATCGACACGTCGTGCACGTCAATCATCCCCACGGGACTGCGATACCGGCGCCCGCTGACCACCTGTACCCGCTGCCAGCGCCGAAACACGAGGCGGATCGACCCACTCCGCAGCCCCTCTTGAAGCCGTCGCTCAAACAACACCCGCCGAGCGTACCCCTCGCGGAACGTCGTCCGCAGGCCCCGAGGCGCTCGCCTCAGGCGCGCCCCTCAACCCGCCGCATCCACTCATGGACCTCTGTCGTCAATTGATGGATCTGGCGCGTAAGCTCGGTATTCTCGTTGAGCAGGGTCTGCTGCATCTCGATTTCGAGCGCCTCGTGCTCCATGAGCAAGCGGTCACGCTCGGCGCTGCGGTTGGCCGCAATCAGCAGCACCGGACCGGTGTATGCAGCCTGGAAGCTCAGCATCAAATTCAACAGGATGAATGGCGCTGGATCCCAGTGCTCGAGCACCAGCGCGTACGTATTGAAACTGATCCAGGCCGCCAGCAGCACCGATTGAATGATCAAAAACCGCCATGAGCCAATGACTTTGGCCATCTGCTCGGCCGTCCGCTGGCCCAGAGTGGCGTGTTCGATTTCATTACGGTTGACGGGATGTACGTAGGTCGGCCTGGTCGACGAATGCGCGGCAGTTCCTGTCATCACCAGGAATGTACCCGCTACGTCGCTCAATCAGCCGAGTTCGAACGAACGCTTGGAGTTGCCCATCCAGAACCCATCGATGACGGTGCTCGCTTCGACGCCAGCGTCAACGCTCGCGCCAAGAGCAATGAACAGCGGCACGAAATGGTCGACCGTGCGATGTGCATAATGCAGCGCCGGGGCCGTGCGCCGGTAATCGAGCAGCGTGTCCAGGTCTTTACGGGCCAGCGCTTCGGCAGCCCACTGATCGAACTCGAGGATGGCTCGCGGTGTCGCGCTTTCGCGGACCGCTGCGAAGCTGTGTGTCAGAAAACCGCTGCCCATGATCAGCACGCCTTCATCGCGCAAAGGCGCAAGGCGCCGCCCGACTTCCAACAGGACACGCGGATCCTCGCTGGGCATCGAGATTTGCAGGACCGGCACGTCGGCTTCCGGGAACATGAACAACAACGGCACGAAGGCACCGTGGTCGAGACCGCGCGACGGATCGTGCGCCACCGGCATCACGTTTGACAACAGCCGAGCGACACGCTCAGCCAGCTCAGGCGCACCTGGTGCGGGATAGGTGATCTCGTAATACTGCGGCGGGAAGCCGTAAAAGTCATACACCAGCGGCACGGTCCGAATGGCGCCAAGCGTCAGCGGAGCCGACTCCCAATGCGCCGAAACGACGAGAATGGCTTTGGGTCGCGCCAGCCGTTGACCCCACTCGGCAAACTCGCGTGGCCAGAGCGGATCTTCCAACACCATCGGCGCAGCATGCCCGAGGTACAGCGCCGGCAGGCGCGCGGATTGCGACGGAGCGTTTGACGCGAGATCGAGCATACATCCGGACAAACGAAGGACAGCCCCGAAATATTCCCGTCTGCGCCAGTCCGCGGCCCGGATAGTGAGTCATACTGCTCAAGGGTGAACGGCAAGGATCCTGTCCGCGTCGCGGTCATTGGCGTCGGCGCCAACGTGTTCAAAATGCATGCTCCGGCTCTCCACCGGCCCGACGTGGAAGTCGTCGCCGTCGTTGACGTGAACGTCGCGGCCGCTGAGCGCCAGGCCGAAGACTTTGGCTGCCCGTTCTTTGCCGACCATCGGGCCATGCTCGCTGCGACCTCGCCGCAAGCCGCGGTCGTCCTGGCGCCGCATCCTTTCCACGCGCCGCTGGCGATCGACTGTCTGACGGCTGGCGCACACGTGCTGGTCGAGAAACCGATGGCCGTCGAAGTTGCCGAAGCCGACGCCATGATCGACGCCGCCCGACAAGCCAATCGTCTGCTGGCTGTCAACCTGCAGCATCGCACCCGTGCCGAAATCCGCACCGCCCGCAGGCTGATCGACGAAGGCCGCCTCGGTCAGATCCAACGCGTGGAGATGGTTGCGATCTGGACCCGCACCGCCAGCTACTACGCCATGGCCCGCTGGCGTGGCACCTGGCTCGGCGAAGGTGGCGGCGTCCTGATGAATCAGTCACCCCATAGCCTCGACCTGGTCTGCCACCTGGCCGGCCAGCCCAGCCGCGTCGTGGCCTGGAATCGGACCATATACCACGCCATCGAGGCCGAAGACACCTCGCTGGCAATGCTCGAATGGCCCACCGCGGTGCTGGGCACACTGCTCGTCAGCACGGCCCAGTCGGGCGATGCCGAGCGTCTCGAAATCGGCGGCACCCGCGGCACCCTGCGGCTCGCTCACGGCAATCTGCAGTTGTTCGAAGCGGACCAGGACCTGCGCGACTTCCTGCGCGAGAATCGCGAGCCATTCGGCGAACCACAGCTCACGGAACGCGACGTGCCGCTGGATCCTGGCGACGGAAATCACCAGGCCATCTATGACAATTTCATAACGGCTATCCACGGGGGTGGCCCGCTCGTCGCCGATGGTGCGGAAGGGCGACTGTCCCTGGAGTTGGCGAACGCGCTGATCCAATCGAGCCACACCGGCGAGCCGGTCAGCCTGCCGTTGGACCCTGTGGCCTACAGCACCACGCTGGCGCACCTACGCCACAACGCCGCGGCGCTTGTTACCTGAGCGGCACTCT
>DASYKL010000575.1:0-1956 GCA_035995405.1 Chloroflexota bacterium | reverse complement strand
GCAGCGAGCCCAGCAGGAGCGGGCCAACCGTCAGCAGCAGCGTGTTGGTGCGCAGCCGCGGGTGGCCGAACAGGAAGCGCAGGCCGGCGACCACCTGCTCGAGCAATCGCGGCGAGGCTGACTCATGGGCCACCCGCGGCGCTCGGCTGCGCGGCATCCCGAGCAGCAGCACCGCCGAGGCGAGATACGACAGCGCGTCCAGACTGAAAATCGTGACCGCGCCACCGTGCAGGCCGAAGGCCAGCGTGCAGACAGCTACCAGCACACCTGCCAGCGGCAGGACCAGCAGGTCGACCAGGTAGTTCACGGCCTGGAACAAGATGTTGGCCCGCGGCAGATCGTCCGGCGCAACGACGTCCGGAATCGCCGCCTGGCGTGCGGGCGTAAAGACCATCGTGGCGCACGTCAGGCCAAACAGCAGCGGATAGACGAGCGGCAGACTGACGAACGCGGCAGCGGGCACGGCCAGCACGGTCAGGGCGCGAACCAGGTCGGCGGCGATCATCGCCGTGCGGCGGTCCCAGCGATCGACCATGGCTCCCAGCGGCAAGCCGAACAGCGCGTACGGCAGCGTCGAGACGACGAAGACCAGCCCAGCCGAAGCCAGCGAGTTGGTCAGGGCGAGAATGAGCGCGGCCAGCGCAACCTGGTGCAACCGATCGCCGCAGCCGCTGACGAAGCTGGCCAGCAGCATGCGCCGGACGACCGGATTGCGTCCGATGAGCGAGCCTGCGAGGCGGTCGAGCGGCGCGACCCGTGCGACAGGTGCGAGGGCCATGCCGCTCGACCGCGGCGGCGTAGCCTGGCTGCCCAGCGACGGCCGCAGCACAGTGGCCGGGCTGCTCATACCGGGCTGCTCATTGAAGGCCGAATATAGCCAGCCGCGGCGGGTCGACCGGGCGCCGAATGGCTGTTGTGCGCGGCTCCGGTGGTGCGACCCGTGCAGAGCCATGCGTACTTGCCCAGGTACGGTCTGACGCCGCCCAGCGGGTTCTACGCCTGGCGAGGACCTTGCAAACGTAGACTGTTAACTCAATGACTCCTGACGCACTCGTCGATGCGTTCACGACGAGTCGCGCCTACCCGCTGGATCCCTTCCAGATCGACGCGATCAAGGCGCTGGCTCATGGCCATTCTGTGCTCGTCGCGGCGCCCACCGGTACGGGCAAGACCGTCGTCGCCGACTTTGGCGTATACCTCGCCCGAAGCGCGGGGCTGCGCGTCTTCTACACCACGCCGATCAAGGCGCTCAGCAACCAGAAGTATCGCGACTATCGATCCATCTATGGCGACGCGGTCGGCCTGCTGACGGGCGACATCAGCCTGAATGCCGACGCGCCGATCATCATCATGACCACCGAAGTCCTGCGCAACATGCTGGTGACGGGCGCGAGCATCGACGACGTCGGGGCCATCGTCTTCGACGAAGTGCACTACATGGGCGACGCCGAACGCGGCACGGCCTGGGAAGAATCCATCCTGCTCGCGCCGCGCCACGTACCACTCGTGTGCCTCTCGGCAACAGTGCCCAACGCGGCCGAAATCGCCGAGTGGATTCGTGACGCGCACGGCGATCTGACGTGCATTTTTCACGACCAGCGCGCCGTGCCGCTCGAGCACCGCTACTGGCTGCCGGGCACCGATCCCGAAAAAGACCCGTTCAAGGTCTACACCATCCTCGACGCCGATGGTCACCTGACGGACGACGCCCGCAAGCTGCGCAACGTGGGCGGTGAGCTGGCTGGACGCGTTCGCTGGGGCGGCGTCAGCAGCCAGGGCTTTCGCGGCGACGATCGACCGCCCGCTAGCGACAAAGAGCCACGCGAACAGCCCGCGCCCTGGCGCGTCGTGCGCTTTCTCGAAGGCGAAGGACTCACCCCGGCTATCTATTTCCTGTTCAGCCGCCGCGCAACCGAAGAATCCGCCTCGAGCTGTCTCGCGCTGCGGCCAGTACCG
>DASYKL010000574.1:0-8943 GCA_035995405.1 Chloroflexota bacterium | reverse complement strand
CGCCTGCAGCGTCCGGAAACGCGCCGCGAACTCGACCTCTGACCCGAAACGGCGTGCCAGCTCATCGTCCAGGCGGCCGAGCGTGCGACTCAGCGCGGTCCAGTCGCCCGCGGCGAGCCACAAGCCGGCCAGCTCGATCAGATCGACGACCAGCGGGTCGGCTCGCGGATCACCTGCCTGCACCGGTCAGATCGGCTGCCGTTTCAGCGTAATCACCGTCGCGGCCATGAAGTATGGGTCGCGAATGACCACTTTCACCGGCTTGCCTGACTGAACCGATTCAGCCGCGATCTTGTCGATCAACTTGTCTGCCTGGCCACGGGTGAGCTGGCGGGCAACCGGCCACGGCACGCCGTCTTCACCGACAACTTCAACCCGACAGGTGCCGTCGGGATCCTCGTAGATCGCGTGCGACCAGTTAATTGCGGCGTCCGTCATCCTCGCCAAAAGCATCGATGCCACGGCGGAACAGCCACTCGCGACTCGAGCGGTGCAAATCCTGCAGGTCGGATCGGGCGACGATCATGCGATGCAGCAGCTCTTCCAGCTCGTCATCTGTCTTGGCGTCGACGTCGGCCACTTGCGACTCGTCGCCAAAGCGGATGGCTGATTGGCGCAAGAAGGTGCGCAGCGCTCGCGCATCGCGACGCCGTAAGACGATGCCCAACTGCGCCGCGTACGACGGCTCACCGGCTGGCATGGTGGTCGCGGAGTGACCCCGAGAGGACTTGAACCTCCTACCTTCGATTTAGGAAATCGACGCTCTATCCGGATGAGCTACGGGGCCAGACGAACGAAGTGCAGGAAAGTCTAACGGGTCAGTCGCTCAGCGCGGTCGGCGAGCTCGCTCGTCGGCTGTCCGGACGCGCCACTGGCGAAAGCCGGTCTGCAGCTCACGACCAAGGAGAAACGCGACCGCCCAGCCAGTGAGCAGAAGCAAAAATTCGAGGGTCTCGATGGTCATCGGCAACGGCTCCGTCAGCGGGGGGGTGGGCTTGGGCGCCAAATATAGCCCGCCCGTGCACTCACTTCAAAGAAGGCGGGCCGCCGGTAAGCTCGAGGACCGTCCCCGAGCCAGCTGACACTTCCGCGACCAGCTCGCCATCGAGCAGGCCGTACTCGCGGCCAGTGCGCAGATCGCGCGCTACGGACAGAGGCGAGTCGCTGGTCAGCTTCAGCCGAGCTTCGAGCGACTGGCCTGACGAATTGAGGACGATCGCGAAATAGCGGTCGGCGCGGCGAAAGAGCGCCGAGCGAATGGACGGGGTCGCGGCAGTGATCGGCACGCCCACGCCGAGCCAGGCGTGCAGCGCCAGCAACAGGTCGGGCGACGGCGTGAGACCCACGACAACCATTCGCCCGCGGCCGCGCTGTAGGACGTAGCCCACCGTCATCGTTTCGCCAATCGGCAGCGTCACATGGCGGTAGCCACCCTCCTGCGTCGGGGGTCGCGGTGTGACGCGAGCGGCACGGATGGGCACCCCCGGTGCCGCGGCGTACGAAAATGCGGCCGCGCTGCTGAGCTCGACGGCGTGCTCGCCGAGTTCGACCCGCAGGCGCTGTGGCTCGGCCGCTGTCGTCACTCCTTCCGGCAGGCATAGGCCGAAATTGGGCGGGAGCGTCTGAAAGAAGACCAGGCTGCCGCCGTTTTCGACGTAGGCCGTGAGGTGAGCCTGCGCCGCGGCGGACAACGTTCGGCCGCTGCCGTACAGCACCAGGGGTGTGGCCAGGTGGCCGGAGTCGACATCGAAGAACTCGTATTCGATGTCCGCCGCGTGGAGACTCTGCAACAGAGGCTCGTCGGGCGTGGTCAGGACGTCGAATGTCACGGCTGTCCCCGTCAGCTTGTCGAGGGCTGGCGGGTCGAGGGCGCGAAACAGCTCGACCAGTTCGCGGTACGCGGGCGCCAGGTCGGGGCGCGGAACGCCAGCCTCGTTAATCGGGCTCATGTACCAGTTGTCGCGGTTGACCAACATGTACCAGTTCCAGCCGCTGGCGCCGGCTTGTAACGCGCTCAGGCCAAGAAACACGGTGTGCGTAGCGGAGAGCACACCAACACGCCTGTGCCACCCATGCCAGATGCCGGCTTCGAACTCGGCGATGAACGCCAACGGAGCAGTCGTTCGTGCGTAGCGAACCGCGTCCTGAAACTGGCGCATCTCCCCTGGATTGGTCGTGATTTCTGCAGTCGGGTACAGATCAGGACCAACCAGGTCGCATCGCAGTTGCAGATCGCGCCAGTTCTGGACCGTCCAGCCGCTGTACGTATTGGCCGTGATCGGCACGTCAATGCCCAGTTGGCGGTACGTTTCAGTCGTCCAACCAATGATTTCCGCTGCGTACCAGTGCCGGAACCGAGCGAAGTCTTCGTACTCCGACTCGAGACCGGCGATAGGCGCCTGGACGGCCGCCACTCGTTCGGGCGCTTGTCCGTAGCGGCCAGTCAGAAACTCATCGAACAGACCCGGGCTGGCGGGGTCAAGGCCAAGTTGAGAGCCATAGACGTCGGCCCACGGGTCTGCCTCGTTGTCGGCTTGCCACAGCACAATCGGTCCGCCTACGGTCGCCAGATACGGGCGGGCGGCCTGGACCACGGCCGACATCCAACCGCGCGCCGCCCGCTTGAAGTTCGGGTGCAGGCGGTGCCATTGGACGAACCGCTCTGGGATGCCGGAGTGCGGCCACTCGGCATAGATATACGGACCTGGCCGCAGCAGGACCCAAAAGCCTTCACGCTGCGCCAGCTCGAGGAACCCCAGGAGATTGCGCCGCGGCTCGCCGCGGCCAACGAAGTCGTACTCGCCAGGCGCACGTTCGTGGAAGTTCCAGGCGACGTAGGTGCTGAGCACATCGAGGCCAAGGGCGCGCACCGAGCGCAGAATGGTTGGCCACAGGGACGGCTCTAGCCGCCAGTAGTGGACCTCGCCCGAGAGCAACGCGCGACTCTGGCGGCCGACGTGAATGCGCCTGTCGGCAATTCCCACATTGGACATAGGCGTGGTCCATGGTTATCACGCGGTCAGCCTCTAAGGTCAAAACGGTCTGTATCAGCTACGCCTCAGGCTCACACGAGCGGCATCTTGCACGGCTTGATCGTTGTGGTAACGTGCGGCCGAAAATGCGGGTGTAGGACAGACCATTAGACCCACCAGGCGCTGGGGAGGAATCGCTGTGATGCTGCTCGACGTGCGCGCGCGGTGCGCGCCAGTCGCGGTCCTGAGTGCTTTCGCATTGACCGTGGCGGCGTGTGCACCTTCCGCCAGCCCGGCTTCGCCCACGGTCGCACCGGCCGCCGCCGCCAAGCCGACTACCGCGGCGGCTGCCGCCAAGCCCGCTGCTGCTGGAACGGTGTCATGCGCCGAATTTGCAACGCCGGGCAGTGGTGGCGCGCCGATCAAAGTCGGCGCCGACGGCTCGCTGACGGGCGCCACGGCCAACTTCGGAACGGGCATGAAGCGGGGCATCGATATCTGCGCCAAGGAATTCAACGACGCCGGCGGCTACCAGGGCCGCAAAGTCGAGATCACCACACTCGACGACCAGGTCAAACCAGAGATCGCCGTCGCCAACATCACTCGATTTTTGGAGCAGGACAAAGTCATCGCGGTTCTCGGGCCAGTCAACTCCGGCAACGCCCTGGCGTTTATCCCCAAGACTGAGGAAGCCGAAGTGCCCGTAATCGTGCCGATCTCGACATCTGTCCAGGTGGTCTACGTCGACGGTCAGGGACAGCCAGCGCCGGTCTTCGGCGATCCGGGTGTCAAGCCTCGAAAGTGGGTGTTCCGTAGCTCGATGCAGGACAATTTCCAGGTCGAGACCATCCTTGGTTACGCCAAGAGCAAAGGCTGGGATGCCATCGGCCTGATGCACGACACCTCGGGCTACGGCACAGCGTCGAAGGCAACTGCCGACAAGCTCATTCCCGCGGGCGGCTTCAAGATCCTGGCGACCGAGACCTACAACATCGGCGACA
This sequence comes from Chloroflexota bacterium, assembly GCA_035995405.1. Classification (GTDB taxonomy): domain Bacteria; phylum Chloroflexota; class UBA6077; order UBA6077; family CF-72; genus CF-72. The sequence goes on along the minus strand of DASYKL010000574.1, from coordinate 4,970 downwards.
CGGACATGACGTCGCAGCTGCAGAAGATGAAAGCGGCCGGGGTCAAACAGATCGTCAACTTCGGGCTCGGCCCTGAAGACGCGAACATGCTGCGCAGCGCGCAGAAGATCGACTACAAAGCCCAGTTCTCGGGCGCCTGGGGATGGAGTGATCCGCTGGTTCCTCAGCTAGCAGGGAAAGATCTGGCGGAAGGGGTCATCACGGTAGCCTCGTTCACGCCCGATCAGAGCCCAGCGGCAGCGGATTTCCACTCCAAGATGCTCCGCGACTACAACGAAGACGTCTTTCCCGTGACGGCTGCGCAGGCCTATGACGCGACGCGGATGCTGTTGATGGCGCTGTCCAAGAGTGGCCCTGACGCGACCAAGCTGCGCGACGCGATCGAAAACCTGGACGGCTTTAAAGGTGTCACCGCCGCGCCATCGAAACCGTTCAGCGCCGATCGACACCACTCGCTCGAGGGTAAAGACATGTTCGCCGCCGTGTGGAAGAACGGCGAATTGGTCAAAGCCCAATGAGGCGTTTACGCCCAGGCCGCAACGATACCTATGGATGCGCTTGACACGCTCTTGCGCGGGCTGCCCCAGGCTATCGCCAGCGGGCTCGTCTACGGCAGCATCTACGCGCTGATCGCCCAGGGCTATTACGTCACGTTCTCGACAACGCAGACCCTGAACTTCGCCCAGGGCGATTTTCTGATGATTGGCGGCATGCTCGCCTTCACCGTCTTCGGCCTGCTGCTACTGGCCGGGATGCCACTCGTGCTGTCGCTGGTCGTCGCCCTGGCCATAATCCCGCTGGTTCTGGCGCTCATGGGCGTGCTCGTCGAGCGCGTCGCGGTGCGGCCGTTGCGCCGTGCCTTCTCCCTCGGTTGGATCCTCAGCACGGTCGGCGTCGCGGTCATTCTCAGGAACGCGGGCGAAGTCATCTGGGGCATCGAGCAGAAAGCCGTCCCGTCGGTCTTCGGCGATAACGCCATCCGCGTCGACGTCGGCTTCTTCCAGTTCGGCGTCCTGCCCCAGGAGATCTTCATCCTGACTGCGTCACTGCTAGCTATGGCCGCCGTCCTTTTTTTCCTGAAGCAGTCGTTGCTCGGCAAAGCGATGGCCGCCGTGGCGCTGAATGCCCCGGCCGCTAGCCTCATGGGCATCGACGTTCGAGCGATGGTCGTGCTGGCCTACATCCTCTCGAGCGTCCTGGCGGGTCTAGCCGGTTTGCTCGTCGTACCGGTGCTGCATGCCTACTCGTTGATGGGCGTCTTGCCGGGGCTGAAGGCCTTCGCGGTAGCCATTATCGGTGGACTGGGCAACCCGTTCGGGATTCTGATTGCGGGTCTGCTCCTCGGCGTGATCGAGTTCGTCGTAGCGATCTTCAACGCCTCATTGCGTGATGCCGTCACGTTCTTCTTGCTGATCGTGATCCTGGCCTGGCGACCGCTGGGTCTGTTTGAAAAGCCGTCGATGGAGAAAGTCTGACCGAGCCCTGGTACGCCCGCCGCCTGCGCCTGCCCGCTTTCTACGGCGCAACCATAGGGAATGTGCTGCTGGTCGTGCTGGCCGTGGCGGTCATCGTTGCCGCGCCGCTGGTGCTGTACGACGGGTTCATCCAACAGCTCATGCAGACCATTGCGTACTACACGATTGCCGCCATCGGCTTGAACGTTCTGGTCGGCTATCAGGGCCAGGTCTCGCTAGGCCACGGCGCGTTGTTCGCTTTCGGCGCCTACGCGTCGGCGATCCTCACCACGCGCCTGGGCGTGCCCGTCTGGATCGCGCTCTTCCTGGCCGCCGCCGTCGCCGGTCTGCTCGGTTTTCTGGTCGCCCTGCCGACCCTCCGCGCTCGCGGCCATTACCTGGCCATGGTCACGATTGCCCTGGCCATCGTGACGTTCGTCATCGCTCAGACGTGGATCCCGGTGACCAATGGCCCGACCGGTATCGGCAGCATTCCGCGGCCCGAGTGGTTCGGCACCACGATGGGCTCGCTGCGAAAGTTTCGGCCGCTCGGTGACAGTGGCCCGGTGCTTACCGGCCAGATTCTGTACTTCTGGGTTTGCGCTGGCTTCGCGCTCATCGTCCAACTGCTCACTAACAACCTGCTGACCGGCCGTTGGGGGCGAACGATCAACGCCGTCCGCCAGTCCGAGATCGCTTCTGAAACGATCGGCGTCTCTGTCTACCGCATGAAGCTCAAGACATTCGCCTATAGCGCCGTCCTGGCTGGCCTGGCGGGCGCCCTGTTCGCCCACCAACAGGGCTACATCGTTTCGGACACATTCACGTTCGACAAGTCGGTCGAGTTGTTGGTGTTCGTCATTCTGGGAGGCGCGCGCAGCCTGTTCGGTCCGTTGATCGGGACCACGGTTCTGGTGGTCCTGCCGGAGGTGCTGAAAACGATCGGGTCATATGACATCCTGCCCAAGTCCAACCTGCCGCTACAGGTCGGACTGGTTATCGTCGGCGGGCTGTGCGCGCTGGGGCTTGCCCGCGGCTCGCGCGGTGCTACGCGCACCATGCTGAGCCTTGGCGTGATCGGCGGCTTTCTGGGGTTCACCCTGGTGACGCCGCAGATCATCGAGCACTTCCTGCTGGTGTATGGCGCGCTGCTGATCGTGTTCCTGGTCACGATGCCCGACGGCATGGCCGGCTTTCTCAGAAACCTGCCCGGTGTGCGACAGTTGTGGCGCGTTCCGACGTCAGCCGTAAGCCACGGGGCAGGCAGCCTGGCAGGGGTGGTGGCCGTACCGTTGCCCGCCCAGCGCGTCAGCTTGCAGCTTGAAGACATCAAGATGCACTTTGGTGGCGTGAAGGCCATTGACGGCGTGTCAATGAAAGTCGAATCTGGCCAGGTGCATGGTCTGATTGGCCCCAACGGTTCGGGCAAAAGCACGCTGGTCAACGTGGTCACAGGCGTCTACACGCCGACCGCGGGGCAGGTGCGTCTTGGCAGCCGGGTGCTCAATACCCTGCGACCGCACACGATCGCCGCCGCGGGCGTGACGCGCACGTTTCAGAACATCCAGTTGTTCAAAGACCTGACCGTGCTGGACAACGTTATGATGGGTTTCCATACCCGCCGCCGTGCCGGTTTCCTCAAGCAGCTGCTACGCACTATGTCTGCAGCCACGGAAGAGGCGCAGATTCGCGAGCAGGCGCTCAAGCTGCTGGCCTTCCTGGATATCGAACACCTGGCCGATGATGAGGCCCAATCACTGCCGTACGGTCTCCAGCGCATGGTCGAGATCGCCCGGGCACTGGCAACCGGACCAGCCATCCTGCTGCTCGATGAGCCGGCCGCGGGAGTAAACCCGAGCGAGATCGGCCGCCTGTCCAACGTCATTCGCCGCGTCGCCGAGGCGGGCGTCACGATGCTCATCATCGAGCACCACATGGACCTGGTAATGGGCGTGTCTAACCACATTACCGTGCTCGACTACGGCAAAAAGATCGCCGAGGGCACGCCCACGAGCGTGCAGTCCAACCAGCGGGTAATCGAAGCCTATCTCGGGAGCAGCGAGCATACGTTTGACGATCTGCGTCGAGGACGGGTGGTGGTGGTTCAACCCGCGTGAGCACCTCAACGCCGCCGCTCCTGTCGGTGGTCGACCTGTCTGTCCGGTATGGCCAGGTCGAGGCCCTGCATGGCGTGTCGCTGGAGGTGTTTCCCGGCGAGATCGTGGCGCTGATTGGGTCGAACGGCGCGGGTAAGAGCACTACCCTGCGCGCCGTCTCGGGCGTTATCCCGGTCGACCGTGGTCGGGTCACGTTTGATGGCCACGAGATCACCAACCTGAAGGCGCACCAGATCGTCAGGCGCGGCCTGGCGCATATCCCCGAAGCCCGCCAGATCTTCGGCGACCAATCCGTCTTCGACAATCTCCTTCTGGGCGGCTTCAGCCTGGACCGCCGCACGTCGCGCGACCTGGCCGAGCAAGAGATACGTCGGTTTCCCGTCTTGTACGAGCGCCGCAAGCAGCGCGCAGGCACACTTTCGGGCGGCGAACAGCAGATGCTGGCCATTTCGCGTGGGCTCATGAGTCGGCCAAAGATGCTGTTGATGGATGAGCCCAGCATGGGTCTCGCGCCGCTGCTGGTGCGTCAGGTCGCCGAGACCATCGTCCGTCTCAACCAGCAGGGGGTGACGATCCTGCTGGTCGAGCAGTTGGCCAGCATGGCCCTTGCGGTCGCCGATCGAGCGTATGTCTTGCAGAACGGGATCGTCCGTCTGGAAGGCTCGAGCGCCGCTATGGCTCACAATCCGGAAGTGGTGCGCCTGTACCTGGGCGGCGCCGCGAGCGCATCAGCCTGACGAGTACCCTCGTCGGGTATGGCCGGACGGTTCCGCGTTGGCGTCGATATTGGTGGCACATTCACTGACCTGATCCTGGTCGATGATGTGACCGGGGAGATGACTATCGGCAAGGTCCTGACTACGCCGCACGACCCATCGCAAGCCGTGGCGGACGTGCTGCAGCACACGCTGACGGCAGCCAGCGCGCCGGCCGAGCAGGTCCAACACGTCATCCACGGTACGACGCTGGTCACCAACGCCGTGATTGAACGGAAAGGGTCGGCCACGGCGCTGCTGACGACGAAGGGGTATCGCGACGCTTACGAGATCGCGCGCGAGCATCGCTATGACCTGTACGACCTGTTTCTCGAAATGCCCGAGCCGCTCGTACCCCGCCATCTACGGCTCGAGGTCGACGAGCGGGTCTACGCCGACGGCCGCGTCGCTCGTGAACCGGATGCGCAGGCAGTGGCGCGCCTGGTCGCCGAATTACGCGACAAGGGCATCGAAGCGATCGCCATCTGCTTTGTGCATAGCTATGCCAACCCGGCTCACGAGCAGCTAGTCGGGGCTATCGTCGGCGAAGTTGCCCCTGGCGTGCGCGTCTCGCTGTCGTCTGAAGTGGTGCCGGAGATCCGCGAATACGAACGCACCTCGACGACGGTTGTCAACGTGTACGT
>DASYKL010000573.1:0-1581 GCA_035995405.1 Chloroflexota bacterium | reverse complement strand
CCAGCAAATAGAACGCGTAGACCACTTGTTGGATGTCGTAGCCGATGGACACGAGCCCGAGCGGCGCATACGCCAGATCCTGAAGCCGCTCGGTTCCAAGCGCCTGCGCTCGGTCAAGGAGGACCAGCGGTGTGAATTGATTAAGCAGGTTGGCGCTTTCAACGGCAGTCCCCACGAGCGAGTAGAACACCATCATCAATGCGATCCGTCTGTCCACGATCTTGAACAGGTCGTACAGAATGACCACCAGGGCCACGTTGCACACGATCGGGATCATGTGCGCGGCGAGACCCACGCGATAGAGCAGCTCATTAGCCTGAATGTTGTGCAGCGAAGCTGCGACGTCGCCGGACACAACCAGTGCAGCGGGGACGACGCCTATGGCGAAGGCGCCCGCCAGGATGTTGAGCAGGTATAGCCCGCCGGCCATCCTGGCTAATGAACGCGGGGACGTTCCAGTGAGTGGTTTCATGATCGAGTTCCCTTCTGCTGTGGTGTTGGCCCGCTCTCGGGCGTGGAAGTGAGGCTGACGACCTCATGGCCGCGCAAAGCCTCGAGAAACGGCTGAAAGCTACCAGACACGAGACAGCGCACCAGCGCATCGTCTGCCTCGACATCGCTGACTCCCGATGCTCGCTCGATCTGCTGCAAGGGCGGTGCGCCGACGAACCTGACTTCGACTCGCCGCACGGAGACGTTTTCGTTCATGTCGTCAGCATGGGCGCGAGGACCGCGCCCGGGTATCGGTGGAATTGCCGGTCAGGTACCTAGTCGACGGCGGCACTGACTCGCGGGCCCGAGTACAGTCCTGTCCACCATGGCCAGGCCAATACGCCGCTCGGGCAATCTGCCGACGGAAGCGACCAGCTTCATCGGCCGCCGCCACGAGCTCGCGGAGCTGCGGACGAAACTTGCGGCGGCCCGTCTGGTCAGCCTCGTTGGGCCAGGCGGTGTCGGCAAGACGCGCCTGGCGATGCGGGCCGCGACCGACCTCGCGCGCGGTTTCAGGGACGGCGCATGGCTGGTAGAGCTTGCCGACGTCCGTGATTCGGCCCTGGTGAGCAACGCCGTGCTGGCCGCGCTGGACCTGCGGAACCAGACCTCCACGGCGCCGCTCGATCTGCTGCTCGCCTATTTGCGCGACAAGGAGCTGCTGTTGGTGGTGGACAACTGCGAGCATCTGCTCAAAGCTGCCGCCTTGCTTGTCACCGAGATCGTCAGAGCAGCGCCGGGCGTGCGTGTCATCGCCACCAGCCGCGAGCCGCTCTCATTGACGGACGAGCATGTGCTGCCCATTTCGCCCCTTGAACTACCTCCAGTGCACGCGACCGAGTCGCTCGATCAGGTGCGACACAACGACGCGGTTTCGCTGTTTACGGAGCGGGCGGCGGCCGCGTCCGGCACATTCGCGCTGACCGCGTCAAACCAGGCGGCGGTGGTCGATCTCTGTCGCCGCCTCGACGGGCTGCCGCTGGCCATCGAGCTGGCGGCCGTCAGAACGAGAGTCCTCGCCGTCGAGCAGATTCGAGATCGGTTGACGGACCGCTTTGCACTGCTGACCGGCGGCAGTCGCGCCGCACT
>DASYKL010000572.1:0-6931 GCA_035995405.1 Chloroflexota bacterium | reverse complement strand
GATACCGCGCGTGTACGCTGGGCGACATGGCTGCCGGGGCGCTGACATCATGGCCGATCGGGATCTCGCCCGCGGCAAGGGTCACCCTGTGGCGGTTGGGCTGGCTACTGGCCGCGCTGACCGGGCTGACGGTGTCGGCGTACGCCATCATCTGCGGCTACATGGCTTTGACGCTGACCCGTCCCGATCGCCAGCCATTCACGCATTCGCCCGAAGAGTTTGGTCTGACCTACGAAAACGTGGAGTTTTCAAGTCGCATTGATGGGCTAGCGCTACGCGGCTGGCTCCTCAGACCCGACCCGCGGGCGCGCCCGCAGCCCAGGCCAGTGATCATGGTTCACGGCAAAGGCACCGATCGCGAGGCGGGTCCAGGTGAAGGCATCCTGGGCATCGCGGCGCCGCTCACACGGGCCGGCTACCAGGTCTTGACCTTCGACCTGCGCGGCTCGGGCGAGTCGGCCGGCGAGCGCTTCACACTCGGCGCGCTAGAGGTCCGTGATGTCGGCGGCGCGATTGACTTTCTCCAAAATCGCGGCCTGGTACCCGATGGCGTAAACCTGATCGGTTTTTCCATGGGTGGCTCAACCGCATTGTTGGCGGCCAATGGAGAGCCGCTCGTCCGCGCGATTGCGGAGGATAGTGCGTTCGCCGACCTGGGCGATCTCCTTGAGGTGCAGGTACCGAAAGTCAGTGGGCTGCCGGGTTTCTTTACGCCAGGTATGATCGTGGCGGCGCGTGCGCTGATCGGCGTCGATCTCTATTCGATCCGGCCGGTCGATGTCATGCCGCGTCTGGCGGCGTCACACGTGCCGGTGTTGATCATCCACGGTGAAGCCGATTCATACGTCCCACCGATCAACGCGCGACGTCTCGCCGAGAGTTACGGACCCGGAGTGGAAACGTACTTCGTGCCGAGTGCCGGACATGTCGAGGCTCGGCTCAAACAGTCGGCGGAGTATGACGAGCGGCTGCGGTCTTTTCTGGATCGGACCGCTGCATCGACAGGCCAATCCGCTTCCGCGCGTGGTCTACCTCCAGCACGGTGACCTGAACCTGCTGGTGGACTTTCACCACTTCATTGGGGTCTTTGATAAAGCGGTCGGCCAATCGGCTGATGTGTACCAGACCATCCTGGTGGACGCCGATGTCGACAAATGCGCCAAATGCCGTGATGTTGGTCACGATGCCAGGCAAGACCATTCCCGTCTGGACGTCGGCCAGCGTGCGCACGCCTTCGCTGAAGTGAAATATCTCGAACGTCTCGCGCGGATCGCGGCCCGGCCTGGCGAGCTCGCTCAGAATGTCGCGCAATGTCGGTAACCCAACCAGCGGACTGACGTAGCGGTCCGGCTCTATTCGCTGACGTAATGCGTCATCGCGCAGCACGTCTTTGACGGTTGCGCCAACATCGCGCGCCATGTGCTCGACCAGCGGATAGGACTCCGGATGGACCGCCGACGCGTCGAGTGGATCGGCGCCATCACGGATGCGCAGAAAGCCCGCCGCTTGCTCGAATGCTTTGTCGCCGAGGCGCGGCACCTTGAGCAAATCGCGGCGGCGTTTGAACGGTCCGTGCTCAGCACGATACCGGATCACGTTTTCGGCCACCGTCGATGACAGACCAGAGACATAGGCCAGCAGCTGCTTCGACGCGGTGTTGACCTCGACGCCGACGGCGTTTACGCACGATGTGACGACATCGTCGAGTGATTGTTTGAGATGGTTCTGGTCGACGTCATGCTGGTACTGACCGACGCCTATGCTTTTGGCGTCAAGCTTGACGAGCTCCGCCAGAGGATCCATCAAGCGCCGACCAATGGACACGGCGCCACGGACGGTGATGTCGCGGTCGGGAAATTCGGCCCGAGCGACGTCTGACGCCGAGTAGATCGAGGCGCCTGACTCGTTCACCATGACGACCGCTACATGCGGTGGTAATCCCAATGATCGTACGAACGCTTCCGTTTCGCGACCCGCCGTACCGTTGCCGATCGCGATTGCCTCAACGCCATACTTCTGGACCAGTTGCTTCACACTGGCGGCTGCTTCACGGCTGCGCTGTTGGCCGTGGTCGGGATAGATCACCTCATCGTGCACCAGCTGCCCTTGCGCGTCGAGCACGACCGTTTTGCAACCGGTCCGGAAACCGGGGTCGATGGCGAGAACAGCCTTCTGGCCGAGTGGTGGAGCCAACAGGAGCTGCCGCAGGTTCTGGGTGAACACCAAAATAGCCGCCGCATCGGCGCGCTTTTTGGCCTCCGCGCGGGCTTCGGTTTCCATGGCTCGGCCGAGCAGACGCTTGTAACCGTCATGAACCGCCAGGCGGACCTGGTCGGCGGATGGACTCTGACCGCGCACGAAGAGGCTGGCGAGGATAGCCTGGGCGTCAGCTTCCGGAGGTTGAATCGAGCATGACAGGACGTCCTCTTCTTCGCCTCGGAGGATTGCCAGCACACGGTGCGACGGTGCGCTGCGCACGGGCTCCGTCCACTCAAAATAGTCGCGGAACTTGGCTCCGACGTCTGCTTTGCCTGGGCGTACTTCGGCACGCAGGACGCCGCGCGCCCAGAACAGACGACGTAACCGGGCACGCGCGTCGGCGTCGTCGCTGACACGCTCGGCGATGATGTCGCGGGCGCCCTGCAGCGCCGCCTCGACCGTCGGTACGGCGAGGTCGTCGGTGACCGGCTGACCGGCTGGTGTGACAAACCGCGCCGCCTCGGTAGCCGGATCGAGACGAAGATCCTGGCGCAGCAGCGTGTCCGCCAGAGGCTCCAGTCCCTTCTCCCGAGCAGCGGTGGCGCGGGTGCGGCGTTTTGGCCGGTATGGCAGAAAGATGTCTTCGAGCGCGACCAGTGTTTCGGCCGTCTCGAGACGGTGCCGTAGTTCGGCAGTCAGGAGCTGACGTTCGTCCAACGAGGCAATAATTGCCTGGCGCCGTTGATGGAGGGCGTCGAGCTGCGCGAGGCGGTCACGGATGAGGGCGATGGCAACCTCATCAAGCGAGCCGGTGGCCTCTTTGCGATAGCGCGCAACGAATGGCACCGTGGCGCCGTCTGTCAGCAGCGCGGCGGTCGCTTGTACCCGCGGCGGCGGCAGTGCGAGCTCGCGCGCGATTTGCGCTACGTGCGACTCGTTGAGCGTTGCGGCCATAGGCCCAGAGCGTAACGCCCAGGGTCGCCCGGGTACGATGAGTTCTATGACGGCTACCGATGCCAGCGGCGTAACGGCAACGCGGCACAGCTACGGCTCACACGGCGAACAGTTTGGCGATCTGCGGCTCCCGACGGGCAGCGGCCCCCACCCGACCATCATCTATGTGCACGGTGGCGGGTACCAGGCAGCCATCTCGCTGGACGGCGCGGCGGCCATATGCGCCGGTTTTACGGCGCACGGCTACGCCACCTGGAGCATCGAGTATCGGCGACTGGGCAATGGCGGCGGCTGGCCGACAACCTTCGATGACGTCCTCGCTGGCGCGACGTATCTCAGCACACTGGCCACGAATGCACCGCTCGATCTGACGCGCGTCTATGTCGCGGGACAGTCGGCGGGTGGGCAGCTCGCGCTGTGGCTCGCCAACCGGGCTCGCGAAGAAGGCTCCGCATTACCTCCGTTGCGCGGAGTCGTTGCGCTAGCTCCGCTGACCGATATGCGGGGCGTGGCGACGCATGACCCCGCGAGCGTCGCCGCGGCGGTGATCGGCGGCACCCCGAGTAATGTCTCGGAGCGCTACGCCAGCACCTCACCACTCGAGCTGCTTCCGCTGCGCCTAGCGCAGCTCATCGTCCATGGCACAGCCGATGGAACCGTGCCGTACGCGATGAGCGAACAGTACGTTCGCGCCGCGCAAGCGGCCGGTGACGAGGTCACGTTGGCCACCATCCGCGGCGCCGACCATGTCGACTTGTGGCGTCCCACGTCCGGCTTTTTCTCGCAGGTGGTTGACACCGCGGTCGCCACCCTGGACGGCTGGCGTCAGGCGCTCAGATAGCGCAGGTCTCGTCGGTGCAGGTCGTGTCGCTCGCGCCGGCGCCGACTGAGATCAGCTGCGGCGTCGGGTGCGACTCGGCCCAGGCGCGTTCGAGCACCTGCAGGAGCACATCAGCCGGCTGGGCACCCGAGACGCCATAACGTCGCTCGACCACGAAGAACGGCACGCCGTTGATCCCGAGCTCACGCGCTTCGTTTTCGTCAGCGCGTACCGCATCGGCGTAACGGTCGGACTCGAGGACAGCGCGTGATTCTGTTTCGGGCACTCCAACTTCAGCCAACAGCCGAGTCAGCGCCGTCGGATCACCGATAGCCTCGCCCTCGGTGAAATAGGCGCGGAACAGCCGCTCCTTGGCCGCATCCTGGACGCCCAGCTCGTGGGCCAGGTGCAGCAGCCGGTGTCCATCAAAGGTGTTGCCAGAGCGCGAGATGTCAAACCGGTACTCCAGCCCGTCCTCGGCGCCCAGCTTAACCAGGCGGTCCTGGCTGGCCTTGGCCTGCTCGCGGCTCATGCCGTACTTGGCGGCGAGGTGCGCGGCGGTGTCCTCGGTGCGAATAGCGGGCGCGGTGGGATCGAGCTCGAAGCTGCGCCACACCAGCTCGACGTCGTCGCGGTGGGCAAATTGGCTGAGCGCCGTTTCGAAACGACGCTTTCCGATGTAACACCACGGGCAAACGACGTCGGACCAGATTTCTACGTTCATTACTGGCTTCAACCGCCTGGCGTCAGGTTTTATTGCCGGGGTGGCCGAGGCAGGACGAGCTGCGTCTGAGTGACCACTGCCACACGCCGGTTTTCGGCGTCGCGGATGGTCGTCTGCCAGACCATCGTCGTGCGCCCGACGTGCAGTGGCGTCGACTCGCCTAGGAGATAGGCACCACGCGCGGCTGCCAAAAAGTTTGTCTTGGATTCGATGGTAGTCGTCATCATGTCTGGTGGCAGATTGATCACAGTGGCGATCGCGCCGAGCGTGTCGGCCAGGGTCATCAGCGCGCCGCCATGAACCTGATCCCGACCGTTCGAATGCTGTGGGCCGATGGTCAGGCGACCAACGACGCGGTCTTTTTCTGTTTCGAGCACCTCGATACCAACGTGCTCGGCGAAGGCGGGGAGGCGAAAAGGCGCCATCGCGACATTGTGCCCGCGCTGGCACTCGGCTTGCGTCCTCCAGGTCAGTAATGCCCAGACTGTTTCGCGCGATGGCTGGCGCGGCCTCGATCTGCGCCCTCCTCGTCGCGTCGACCACGTCCGGCGTGGCCCAGACGGTGAGCACTCCAACGCCGATAGCCACGGCCCTACCCACCGACACGCCGACGCCCGCGGCGAGCGTTACAGCTACGCCCGCGGCGACCTTGACAGCTACGCCCGCGCCGAGCGTGACAGCTACGCCCACGCCGACAGTCTTCAACAGCGGCGTACCCTGCGCAACCGACGATCCGGCACTTGCCAACGGCGTGCAACGTTCTGAGCGGCGCGGCAGCGACGATCAGGGTGACGGCAACGCCGACGAGTTTGGCAGCGGCAACGGCCACAACGAGGTCGTCCTTCACAACTGTACCGATAGCCGCCTCCGCGTGATGGCCAGCATTCAGCTGAACACCATTCCCGGGCGCGTCGTCGCGCCGGTCAACATGGCGTACGCCGAGGGCTCGTGTCTTGAGTGTCAGACGCTTGCCGTGGCGCTGCAGATCGACCTGTACAACGGCGCCCGCGCGAACGAGGTGCGGCCCGAGAACTATGCGTTTGCGATCAATACCAATTGCACACGCTGCATGACCGTCGCCCGCGCAATCCAGTATGCCCAGCCCGTCGACGACCCGCACGACGTGCCCGGTGACGTGGCTGAAACGGTCGACGCGCTCGATCGCGAGCTGCGCTCGATTCAGCGTGACCCGAACCTCGGCCTGGCCGAGGCAGAAACGCGGCTCAACGCGGTCATCCAACGCTTCAACGCGCTCGGCGGATCACTTGGCGAGCAGCGCGACGAGCGCGACGACTGACTACGGCACCGCAGGCAACAAGAGCCAGCAAGCTCACTGCCAAGCCAGGGCCAAACAAGCGTGGCACATAGCGCACCTCGATGTCGGCTTCGCCCGCGGGAACGACGATGCCCAGCAAGGCGCGGTCGACGGTGAGAACCAGCAGCTCGCGGCTGCCCAGCGTGGCCTGCCAGCCGGGATAGTTCGGCACGGCCACCCGCAGCAGACTCTGCGTGGCCGAGCGATAGTGCACCGTCAATCGGTCTGGGCCATGGTCTACGACAGTCGCCTCTGCGCGTGGGTCGGGCTCTGCCACGGGCGGCAGGCCGCCAACGACCAGGGTGTCCGTCGCTGGATCCAACGTCGAGAGGGCCTGGTCGGCTGCGATGTCGTCCGCGATGCTCGTGACGTGGCTTGCAAGGTACGCCAGCGGCAACATCGTGTGTCGAGTTTCCACACCAGTAGCGATCAGGGCGTGGGTGGCCGCCAGCCCATCGATGAGCCGCGGGTTTGCTTCTGCTGCCGATTCGTACATCGCGTAGCCGGCCAGCTCGAGTGGGTTGTAGCCGTATGTCGTCGCGATTCTGCTTTGCAAGCTGTGGTTGCGATACCCGACGGCGCTCAGCGGCGCGCCGTAGACACGGTCGGGCGGCAGGTCGGACGCCGCTATCTGCCGCGCGAACCTGGCTAACGGCGCCCCATAGAGCGCGTCGAACGAAGAACGGGCGAACGCCAGGGGGTTGGCGATCTGGTTGACCAGCAGCGTGTCGACGAACACCAGACCGAGTACCGCCAATCGCCAGCGCGGTGGCAGCTTCAGCAGGCCTGCGCCCCCGAGTAACGCCAGCCCCAGCGCCGGCAAGAACCAGCCGTGCATCGGCAAATCAATACTGCGAAAGCCAGGCAAACGTGCCAGAACGCGGAACAGCCCACCGTCAGGACCACTGGCGTACCACAG
>DASYKL010000571.1:0-16570 GCA_035995405.1 Chloroflexota bacterium | reverse complement strand
GGATCGCCTCGACGTCGGGCGCAGGCAGATACTTGCCCACGTCGTCGAAGAGGGTTTGCGGGCTGCGGGCTGCAGCCGAGGCGGCGGCCGTCACGGTGATCACAGAGTCTACAACCGAGCGCAACGCGCCCGTGTTCCCGTAGTGCCTAGTGCAGCAATCGCAGTGCCAGCAGGGCCATCACGCGAGCGCTGGCGACCAGATCGTCGACGCTGACGTGCTCGTCAGGCTGATGCGCGAGCACCAGCCGGCCAGGGCCGTAGGCGATGCATTCGTCGATGCCAGCGCGACGGACGACGTGCTTCTGATCGTAGGTTCCGGGGCTGACGATCACGCTCGGCGGTGTGCCGAGGATGTCTTCGATCGCCCGCGCGGCCGTCACCGCCAGTTTGGTGTCGGCGTCGCCGCGGAGAGGATCGACGCGCATCAGGTCTTTTAGCTCATAGGCGATGCCCTGCCCGTCCAGCAGCGCCACGATCTCGGCGCGGACGTCTTCGAACGTCTCCTCGTGGATGAAGCGGCGGTCGAAAATCGCCGTGCAGCGATCGGGCACCGCGGGCGTTTGCCAACCGCCGATCGCCTGACCGGCGTGAATGGCGTTGAGGTTGATACTCGGCTGCCGCGCCTGCCGAGGCTCTACCGGCGCGCTGGACGTGCGTCGTGCGAGCGCAGGCTTGAGCTCGGCGTCGAATACGCGGATCAGCCGCGCCATCTGCTCAGCGGCATTGACCGCCAGACCTGGCATGCTGCCGTGGCCGACGCGACCAATCGTCGTCAGCTCGAACCAGTACACCCCGCGGTGACCGATGCACACCCGATCGGGATTGAGCGGCTCCGTAATGACCACGTACGTTTGTTTTCCCGAAGCTATGCGACCGATATCGCACAGATAGGCGACGCCAGCGAACCCACCGCTTTCTTCGTCTGGCGTTGCGCTTTGCTCAATGGTGCCGTTCAGGGTGACGCCGGTCCGACGAATAGCTTCAATGGCATAGATGGAGGCAGCGATACCGGCTTTCTGGTCGCAAGTGCCGCGGCCATAAATCAGTCCGTCGCGCAGCTCGCCGCCAAATGGATCGACGGTCCAGCCGGACTCCGCGGGGACCACGTCATAGTGACCGTTGAAGTGGAGCGTTGCTCCGCCGGTGCCGAGCGTGCCGACCACGTTCAGCCGCGGATAGCCCGCCGTGTGCTCCGCTAACCCAAGAGCGGGAAACTCCTCCACGGTGTAGCCGAATTCGGTCAGACGTGAGGCAATGAGCGCAGCGCACTCGGTGTAACGATCGCCCGGCGGATTGACAGTCGGAATCCGCACCAGCTGCTGGGTGAACGCGACGATCTCATCCGCCAGGCGGTCCACCTCTTCAAGCACGGCGCGCTCCCGCGCATTCACGCCTTCGCGGACGGATAGCCGTACATCGGCGTCGCAGCTTGCACGCCGCGCACGATCGCTTCGGCGACAACAGCCGCCGCCGCACGATCAAGCGCCAACGTATCGGTATGCGCCGCATTCGGCGCAGGCAATGACAGTGCAAACAACGTGTCGCCGTCGTACAGCGTGTGTGACGGTCGGATTGCTGTCGCCATCCCGTCATGCCCCATGCTCGCCAGACGATTGACGCCGAGGGAGTCCAGTCGGGCATTGGTCGCAATGACACCAATCGTCGTGTTGGTTGTAGCGAACGGAAACCGCCAGCCGGTTTTCTCGGAGCGGGGCAAGGCGATCGGATCGCCCGTATTGGGATCGTAGACGGAGCCAAGCGCATTGACCGCCACCAGGGCCGCGACGAGCGTCCCATCGAGCAGTGTCATGCAGGCGGTGCCGATCCCCGACTTGAGGGCGCCTTCCGGTCCGCCGAGTTTCGCGACCGTTGCCCCAGTACCGGCGCCGACACAACCCTCCGCCACGGTCAGGCCGGCGGCCTCGCAGGCCGCGTAGCCCGCGTCAGCATTCGGTCGTTCGTTGCGTCCGATGTTGAGGTCGTACAGCGATGCCGCTGACACGATTGGGACCGGCCCGGCGGCTGTCTCATAGCCGACGCCACGTTCCTCGAGATAGCGCATCACACCGGTCGCGGCGTCAAGCCCAAAGGCGGAACCACCGCTAAGCACAATCGCATGCGCCAGACCAACCAGGCTGCCCGGTCGTAGCAGGTCGGTCTCCCGTGTCGCTGGCGCCCCACCGCGGACGTCGACACCGGCAACCGCCCCTTGCTCGCACAGGACCACGGTGCACCCGGTGCCAGCGTCGATGTTGGTCCAGTGCCCGACGCGAATGCCGTCAATTGCAGTCAGCGAGGCATTGGCCATCAACCTACCGCCGAGAGTTCCCGTGTGACTACCGACGCGGTTGTTGCCGGAGTCAGCGGCGGCGGCGGCGAAGGAATAGTCGCCGTCGTCAGGACGAGGTCCAGCGCCTCGTCGAGGCTGTCCAGCAAAACGAAACGCATTTCCCGTCTAACTTGCTCCGGTAGCTCCTCGAGATCGGCTTCGTTGCGTCGGGGAACAAGCACCGTGCGCAAGCCGGCACGGTGAGCACCCAGCACCTTTTCTTTCACGCCACCCACGGGCAGCACTTTGCCACGCAAGGTTATTTCGCCAGTCATCGCCACGTCATCGCGAACCAGCCGGCCAGTCAAGGCCGAAGCGAGCGCGACGGAGATCGTGACGCCAGCGCTCGGACCATCTTTCGGCACCGCGCCACCCGGCACGTGCACGTGGATGTCGTGCGTTTCGAAAAATGACTCCGGAATCGCGAGCTGCATGGCGCGCGTGCGAATATGCGTCAGCGCCGCTTCAACCGACTCGCGCATCACGTCACCGAGCTGGCCGGTGATGCGCAGCTCTTTCTTGCCCGGAACGACCGACGCTTCGACGAACACGATATCGCCGCCAGCCGGAGTCCACACCAGACCGGTGGCCACGCCGGGTCGATCAATGCGCTCGGCGACCTCCGGATAGAACCTGGGCCGGCCGAGTTTGTCCCGCACGGCGTTGGCGTCGATCTCGATTCGGGCGGTGGAGCCTTCGGCGATCTCGCGCGCTGATTTGCGAACGATGTTGGCGAGCTCTCGCTCCAGACCGCGGACTCCAGCTTCGCGCGTGTGCTGGTGGATAATGGCCCGAATCGCCGTCTCGTCGATGGTCAGCTCGCCTTCTTCAAGACCATGCGCCAGGACCTGTTTGCGCACCAGGAATCGGGCGGCGATACCAACTTTCTCATCCTCGCTGTAACCAGCCAGCTGGATGACCTCCATCCGATCGCGCAGTGCCGGCTGGATGGTGTCGACCGTGTTGGCCGTGGTGACGAACATGACCTGGCCGAGGTCCAGCGAGACGTCTAGATAATGATCGCGAAAATCGCGATTCTGCTCCGGATCCAGCACTTCGAGCAGCGCCGAGGACGGGTCGCCACGCCAATCGGCGCCGACTTTGTCTATTTCATCCAGCATGAATACGGGATCCATACTTTCGGCGCGACGGAACGCTTGCACGATCCGCCCGGGCATCGCCCCGACATAGGTCCGCCGATGGCCGCGAATCTCCGCTTCGTCGTGCACGCCACCGAGCGACAGCCTGACGAACTTGCGACCCATTGCCCGGGCGATCGACTGCCCCAGGCTGGTCTTGCCAACGCCAGGCGGTCCAACGAGGCACAAAATTGGCTCGCGCGTGCGGTCCGCCACACCGCGATCTTCCCGCAGCTTTTTCACGGCCAGGTATTCCAGGATGCGATCTTTGATCTTGTCCAGGCCGTAGTGGTCCTCGTCGAGAACCTCGCGAGCGCGACGCACGTCGATGCCGACGCCGCTATGGTGGCCCCACGGCAAACTGATCAACCAATCCAGATAGGTGCGGATGACCGAGTGCTCGGGCGAGGCCGTTGGGAGACGCTCCAGGCGGCGCAGCTCGCGTTCGCCTTCGGCGCGTGCTTCGTCGGGCAAGGGGGCCGCGGCCAGTTTTTCGCGCAGCTCGTTGATTTCCGCTTGCTGCGGATCTTCCTCACCAAGCTCTTTGTGGATAGCTTTCAACTGTTCGCGCAAAAAGAACTCGCGCTGGCCCTTTTCGACCCGCTCCTGGACCTGGCCGCGCAGCTTGTGGCCGAGCTCGAGCAGGTCAATCTCGCGGTCGAGCAAGAATTGGACGCGCTCATATTTGGCACGCAGGCCATTGGTTTCGAGGATCTCCAGGCGGTCCTGGACGTTCAGCCGCAGGCTCGAGGCGATCAAATACAGCAGCCCCCACTGGCTGTCCTGGTTCATCGCCCGGTTCACCAGCTCGTCTGGCAGGAATGGCGAGACGGAGACCAGTTTGGAGAAGGCGTCCAGGGCGTTGCGTGCGAGCGCCTCAACCTCAGGCGTTGGCGTCTCCTGGCGCTCGGGCACGCGCCGGACGCGGGCCTGCAGGTACGGCTCGCTGTCGACAAATTCCAGAACCTTGATGCGTTCGAGGCCTTGCGCCCAGACTTGCTGGCTGCCGTCCGGCGAGCGAACGACGTGTCGGATGCGGGCCAGCGTGCCGTTGATGTGCAGGTCGGCCGTCGTGGGCTCCTCGGTGTCGGACTGCTTCTGGGCCAGCAGGACGAGTTGTCGGCCGCCACGTGAGGCTTCTTCGACGGCGCGCAGCGAGGCTTCACGGCCGACTGCCAGAGGAAACGTGGTCAATGGAAAAACGAGGGTCTCGCGGAGGGTCAGAACCGGGTACGGACGCCTCGAAGAAGAGGCTGGTTTGCGGCGGGGTGGGTCAGGCACGGCCTCGGACATGTGTGGTCCACAGAGACTAGCAGGCTACCCGGCGATGAGACGCCAGGCGAGGGCGGCTACAGTCGCGAGGGCGAAGAGGAGACGGAGATGCTTCAGGCCATCGCGCGAGTCCACGAACCAGCGCCGCTCATCGTCGGTCATGGGCTCGGGCTCAACGGCCAGGCGGGCGTCGTAGCTCGCGACTGCCAGCGCGGCGATGCCGAAACAGGCGGCCAGGATGATGGCCGCCGCCAGCCGGCTCCACAGCTCGCCAACAAGCACCGCGCCAAGGGCGACAACGACGAAGAGACCTTCGTAGAAAAAGATCACGGCGCGCCCTACGAGAAGAGATTGTCCTGTTCGGCGAGGCCGCGGAGGCTGCGGAAGGTGAACAGGCCGGTGTCGTGGCCGTCTCGCCACGTCGGCTTCACCGCGTAGCGGCCGACCAGCTCGACATCGATCATCTCGATCTCCTCTGCTCGCAGCGACGTCCGTCCTTGCAGCTCGCCAGGAAACTCGCCCTCCCCGGAGCACGTCGCGCAAGGGCACTTCCAGCGCAAGTATTCCCAGTCGTAGTCACTGCGGCGCCCGTCCGCCCACGTGAAGCGCAGTCGCCGAGCACCACTCTCCAGCTCGATATCGGTCGGCGTTGTCGCGCCAGGGGTCTCGATCATCGCCTGAAGCCTACAATCTCGCTGGCCCTGTGCACGTAGCGCTCAAAGCGCCCGATCCGGCACGCCCTGAGCGGGAGGCTAGCGCGTCGCAAGCGCCAGCTGGCGGGCGCTGGCCCCGCCCCGGCGCAACTGCCCTGTGGGTCGGCGGCTTACTCATCGTGATCTGCCTGTCGATGGCCGACGCACTGTTCGGCGATGTCGTCGCCTACGAGCGCGACACCACCGTCTTCTATTACCCGCTGATGACGTGGGTCGCCGAGCGCCTGCGCGCGGGCGAGCTGCCGTTGTGGACGCCGCAAGTGTTCGGCGGCTACCCCATCTTCGCCGACGGCGAGATCGGGCTGGCCTACCCACCCGCCTTGCTCGCCCTCTTGCTGCTGCCCGCAGACCGCGCGTTCATCGTGTTGCGCCTGGTCCACCTGGCGATCGCGGCGCTGGGAACGTTCGCTTTCGCCCGCGCCTGGCGGCTGCCCTATGCCAGCGCTGCCCTGGCTGGCGTGGTTTTCGCGCTGGGCAACTTCCTGTCCGCACAGATCCACCACGAGAACATCATCCGCACCGCGAGCTGGTTGCCCGTGATGCTGGCCCTGGTCGAGCGAGCCTTGCTGTCCACGGACGGGCGACGACGCTTGCGCTGGATGGCACTGGCGGCCGGCGCCCTGGGATTGGCCGGGCTGAGCCTGCACTCACAGATGCTGGCCATCGATTTGCTCATCCTGGCCGGCTACGGCGCGTTTCGCTGGGCCGTTGGCCCGCTCGGATCTGGGACGGATTCGAACTCGAATTCGGCCCGCGCCGAAAAACCGTGGCTCCGTCGATTCGGGATAGTCGCACTGGTCTGTGGACCCGTTGTCGTGCTCGGTATTGGCCTGGCGGCCGTGCAACTGCTACCGCTGATCGAGCTGGCAGGCTTCTCGCCGCGCGGCAGCGGCATTCCCTACAGCGAGTCGGCCGCCTACTCGCTTACGCCTTATGGCCTGGCGCAGCTCATTTTTCCGTACGTGTTTCGCGGCCCGAGCAACGTCCAATGGGGATTGTGGACGCACTGGGAGTCCTACCTCTACATCGGCCTCGCGCCGTTGGTGCTGGCGATCGTCGCGCTGGTTTGTGTCCGTCGTCGAGAAGTCGTCGGCTGGGCCATCATCGCCGCCATCGGGGTGCTCCTGGCGCTCGGGCAGTACAGCCCGATCAACCTGCACTACCTGTTGTGGCTCGTTCCCGGGCTGTCGGGCCTGCGTGCACCGGGTCGATTCACACTCGTCGTGATCCTGGCCGCTGGCATGCTGGCCGCCTACGGCCTGGCCTGGCTACAGGGACTGGCCGCCGATCGCTCGCCAACCGATCGCCGCAAGGTGCGTCGTCTGGTCGGGCGTCTGGCAGTCGGTCTCGGCAGCCTTGGTGTCCTGGTATCGGTCGCCCACCTGGCGTTGCTGACCTGGCCCGCGGCAGCGGGCGAAGGCATCACCGCGGCCTATCTCGTCCTGTCCCGTGATACGTATCCGCTGACGGTCGCAGGAGTGCTTGACGGACTGCTCTGGTCAACCGACATGGGTAACCCGCGCGTCAGCGGTGCGCTCCTCGGTCTGGCGGTCATTCTCGGTGCACTGTGGGCCTGGCATGTCGGCCCGTCTGAGCGCCTGCGCGCCTGGCGTGGTTGGCCCGCGGTGCTGGTCGGTCTCGCGGCAGCCGACCTGCTGATCTTCACCTGGTCCATCCATCCCCGCGAATCGCTGCGCACGCTAGGCAGCGAACCGCCAAGCGTAGCCGTTGTCGATCACCTGCCTACGCCCGATGCTGCGCCGAGTCGTTTACTGGCGTCGCCCGTGCTCAACCAGGTGTCGGCCGACCGCCTGGCACCGATCGGCTCCGTTCAGGAGGCGAACGGCTACAGCTCGCTGCAGTTCATCTGGCACCGCGACTACCTCGGCCGGGTGCTGTACGTCGATGACGGGCTGCTCGATCTGTGGAATGTTCGCTACGTGCTGGACCCGGCGAGCTATGGCACGCTGTCCGGCTATAAAGGGGTGACGTATCTGCCGCAGCAAGTATTGCTGCACGCGCCGGCGGGCGGCGCCCTGGCGGAACAGCAATTCTCCCTCGCTCCGAACGCGCCGATCAGCGAGCTGCGGTTCGTCACGGCGCTGATGGGTGCTGTGGACGTCGTGCAAGGCACGCCAGCGGCCCAGGTCGAGCTACGCGATGCGGCGGGCGTGCTCGTCGGCAACGCCGAATTACTTGCGGGTCGCGACACGATGGACTGGGCCTGGGATCTGCCCTCTGTTCAACCTGTCGTGCGACACCAACGCGTCGAAAGCGCCGGCACCACAACCGAAGGCAGCGGCAGCAGCAGCAGCCAGCGCGAGCGGCAGCTCTCATTCACCGACCTGGCGTTCGATCGGCCCATTAGCGCCACAACGCTGACGATTCGCAGTGTGCTGCCGACGGGTGAGCTGGCGGTCTATGGCGGGGCGATTGTCGGCCCAGACGGAACCGCGCAGCAGCTGTTCGGGCGCACCAAGACAAAGTACCGCCAGGTGTACGTTGACAAGGATATTCGCGTCCTGGAGAACCTGTCCGCTCGGCCACGGGCCTTTGTGGTTCCCGATGCGCGCGTGGCAGCCAGTCTGGGTACGGCACTCAACGAGATGGTTCACACGCCCTTTCAACCGGACCAGGAGGTGGTCCTGGCCGACGACGTCCGGATGCAGGCGACGCCGCTCGTCACGAACCGTGGCGGCCAGGGCAGTGCCCGTGTGACGGCTTACGGCGCGGACGCGGTGGCGATCCACACGATCAGCAGTGGTGAGGCGTGGTTGGTGTTGAGCGACACGTATTACCCGGGTTGGACGGCGACTATCGACGGCCAACCGACGCCCGTTTTACGTGGCGACGTGCTCTTCCGCGTCGTAGCCATCCCGGGCGGCGAACACGACGTCGTTTTCCGCTTCGAGCCGGCCAGCGTCAAGCTCGGCCTGCCAATCAGCCTCGGCGCCGCACTGGTCGTGCTCGTCGGCCTCGCCATCGCTGGCGGCTTGACCCGGCGAAGGCGTACAACGTCTTCGTAGAGCCTTGTTCAAAGGTACCTTGTTGTACCTGGCGAACAGGCGGCCCGTGTACCGCCTGATCATGCGTCATGACCTGTTACGAGGTCTGGCGCAACGCTACGTGGCGGGCGAAGAGTTGGCTGACGGCATCGTCGTCGCCCAGACACTCAACACCCAGGGTTTGCTGGTCAGCCTCGATCACCTCGGTGAAAGTGTGACCAACCCGGCCGATTCGCGCCGAGCGGTCGGGGCATACACCGAAGCGCTGGAGGCGATTGCGCGCGAGCAGGTCGAAGGCAACATTTCGCTCAAGCTGACGCAGCTAGGGCTGGATCTTGGCCGCGAGCTGGCGGTAGCGCACCTGCGCAAAATCCTCGAGCGGGCGCGCGACCTGGACATCTTCGTGCGGATCGATATGGAAGGTTCGGCCTATACCCAGCGCACGCTCGGGGTGCACCAGGAGCTGTGGGATGCTGGTTTCCACAACGTGGGGATCGTGCTGCAGGCATACCTGCATCGGACGGCCGCGGATGTGGAAAAGGCGATCGAGCAAGGTGTCCAGGTCCGTTTGTGCAAGGGCGCCTACCTCGAGCCAAGCCAGATCGCGTATGCCGACAAGGCAGAGGTGGATGCCAATTTCGCGCGGCTGATGGAGCGGCTGCTGGTCCATGGCAAGCAGCCCGCAATCGCGACGCATGATGAGCGTTTGATCAAGCAGGCCCAGGCGATCTGTGAGCGGGCAAAGATCAGTCCCGAGAGTTTCGATTTCGAGATGCTGTTCGGCGTGCGGCGCGACCTGCAGCTGCGGCTGGTGCAGGAGGGGTATCGGGTCCGCGTGTACTTGCCGTACGGCGAGGAGTGGTACCCCTACCTCGTGCGTCGGTTGGCCGAACGACCGGCCAACATCGGCTTCTTCTTGCGTTCGCTGGCCGCTGAAGCATTAGCTGGTCGGCGCAACGGCCAGCGCTGAGCGCGAGCTTACGCTCAGCCGGCTAGGCGGCTTGTTGCTGTGATTCGAGCAGCTCGCGTTCGCGGCGCCGCTCTTCGATCAGCCGTTTGGGTGGCCGACCTCGGCGTGGTCGTTCGTCGAGCCAGTTGTACTCATCGTAGCGACGGGTGATGATGTCCGATTCGTCGAGGAACAATGGCCCGCCACAGCGGTCGCAGCGGAGCCGCTTCCAGTTCAACACTTCGACTGGCTTGTCGCGCCCGGGCTGGCGCAGCAGCACGGGACGCACCACATGAGGCGTCTCCGTGAAAGATTGTTCGCTCTCGACGGACCCAGTCACGCTGCCGCACATGTAGCACTTCAGATCGGCCACGAAAAATGTCCGCCGTAATGGTTTGGTGAAGGCTGTTTCTGAAGAAGTCATGAGGGTGCGAGTGGTCCTTTCGCAGGGTTAACAGTGCCTGATGGCGGTCTATTCCAGGAAGGCCAGCCGGCACGATCCGATACCAAGGTCCGGGGGGGCAATAGGGGAGATCCCTGACGCCTTGATGACGGTGGCGGAGGTAGGGTGACGGTAATGTCATCCAAACTAGTCGAGCGTGGCGCCCGCATCCGCCGCACAAAATGGGTTGAGCTGTCCTGTCTGCTGTGCGGTGAGTCCGTAGCCACGCTGGAGGGCGGCACGCTGCTGCGCCCGCGCTACGAAAAGAGCGTGCGGGTGAATGGCGCGCGTGTCGTGTGCGGTCGTTGTGGTGGCAGCCTCGGCCCAACCGATCAGGGAGAACGGGTTCACTTCGTCTAACCATTAGACGAATCGCACACCACGCTTGTTGCGCTCGGGCCGCCCGGTCGGCGGGCCGGGCAGCGTTCGCACAGCCGTGCCGCGCAGGTCTGTTTGAACAGTTGCAGTAACCCTTGCTGCAACAGCGCGCCACGAAAACGCACCGGCTCGGCCGCACTGACTGAATTACCCAGCTGGGCGGCCATGTAGCGCACCACGCGATTCGTTGGCTCGCCCGGTAGCCGCTCGTACAGTGCACTCGCCTCGGCCACCCCGGCCGCCGCCGCGAACGGCAGCAAAACGTTGATCGCCACGACCTGGGCGCGGCCACGGCCGATCCACGGCGGTACCTGCACCAGGCCCCACAACCCTGGTCGGCGGCTGGCGGCGGCTGCCTTGACTGCCTCCAGCACGCGTTCGGCCGGGCCACTCCAGCGAGGCTGCGTCCAGCGCTGCGCCAGCGCCGCCAGACCACGGCAGCGGACCGCCGGCGCATTGGCCGCCCGCAGCTGCCGCTGATCCCAGCTCGCCACGCCGAGCGCCTGGCGCAAGCCACATCGCCGCTGCAGGGCGCGCCAGGCATGCGCCTCAGGCAGCGTCGCCTCAGCCAGCAGCCCAGCCCGACCCAGCAGCAGCCCAGCCAGGCCAACGGGCCCGCGCTCGACGACTGCCGTTGCAGCTTCTGCCCACGGCACCGCGTCCGCCAGCCGCCCGAATGGCTCGGCGTTGCGCCGAAAACCGAGCGCTTCACACACCCCTCGCCACAGCACCTGGTCTGCTTCGACCAGTGCCAGGTCGCCCTCGAACCGCGCCTGGCGGGCCCGAAACCGCTCCTGGCCGGCCGCGCGAACCACGCTCAGCACGGCCGGCACCGACCGTACGCACGGGACCCACTGCGACCGCGGCGGCAGCACCACCGGCGGCGGACCACGCCACGGCTCCAGCTGGACCGTCGGCACATGGCTGCCCAGCAGGGTCACTGCCATCGCGTCGGCCAACCCAACCACATGCAGCACGACGTGTTGATACGCCGCATCGCGGGCGTGGCCGTGACGCATCCAGCTGCTCGCCCGGACGTGGATCTCGACGTCGCCGCGAACCAGCGTACCGTCGCTCAGGGCCACGACCGCGCCACGGAAATCGGGACCTGGACCACCCCAGCGACGGCCAGGGAAGACCACCCGCAGGTGCCGTTCGCAGCAGTCGACCAACCAGTGCGCAGAGTACTGCCGCCACTCCCAGGCGTCCGCCAGCTCGGCTTCTGAAGAGACCGTGTTCGAGACTGTCCACAGGGCCAGTGTCGAGGGCGGGGCGTCACGGGACGCGTCACGCGCGACGCTTAAAGCGTCATGCGGATGTCACAAAAGGGCTTTTTCGTTTTTGGCGGCTACTCGCTGGCCACGGGCCAGGAGCCGAGCACTTTCAGGAACACCGTATGCTCCTGCGCCCGCCGCAGCGCCTCGCGGACACGGGCCTCCGCAACGTGGCCATCGAGCTCGATGAAGAACACGTAATCCCAGGCACGTCGCTTCGACGGGCGAGATTGAATACTCGACAGGTTGACGTCGTTGCTCGAAAACGCCTCGGCCAGGTCGCGCAGCGCGCCCGTCCGATCGCGAATCGAAAACACCACCGCCGATTTGTCGCGACCCGTGACGCCTTCACTCGCGGTGCGCGCAATCACCAGAAAGCGCGTCACGTTGCCCGCGATGTCCTGGATGTTGTCGGCCAGTACATTCAGCTTGTACACGTCGCCGGCGATGCGCGGACCCACCGCGGCCACCGTGCCGGTCGTGTCCTGGGCTGCCAACTCCGCGGCCTTGCCGTTGCTGGTCGACGGCAGGACGGCTACGCCTGGCAGATGCTCGGCCAGCCACAACCGCGTCTGACCGGCGGTCTGCGGATGACAGAGGACGCGTTTGATGGTCGTCAATGACGTCGCCCGCGACAACAACGTGTGCGAAATCGGCAGGCTCACTTCGGCGCAGATCTGCAGCGGAGTATCCACCAGACGGTCGAGCACCTCGTTGACCGGACCTTCGGTCGAGTTCTCGAACGCCACCATGCCGTAGTCGGCGGCGCCCTTTTCGACCATCGCAAAGACCTCGGCGTGCGTCTGGCAAGGCTCCAGCACCGCCGCGGCGCCAAAACGATCGACCGCCGCCTGGTGACCGAACGTCGCCAGCGGTCCGAGATGGGCCACGCGGGTCGGCCGCTGCAACGCCCGCGAAGTCGACAGGATCTCGCGATAAATACTGGCCAGGGCGTGCTCGTCGAGCGGACCACGGACGGCCTGTACGTTCGACAGCACCTCGGCCTCACGGTGCGGCACGAAGATCGGCGCGGAATCGCCACCGCCTTTGGTCAATCCGACTCGCAGCGACACGTCGGCCCGCTCCTGCAGCAGGTGGGCGATCTGGTTGTCGAGCGCGTCGATTTGCCCCCGCAGGGTTTCGAGCGATTCTGGTCCAGCGGCAGGGGCACTGGTCCCGGCCTCGATCTCACCACGGCTCACGGCACCCCAACGTTACACTTTCTGCCCACCGTCAATGCCAGCAGAGGTTGCCGACGTCCAGGTT
Organism: Chloroflexota bacterium; assembly: GCA_035995405.1. Taxonomy (GTDB): domain Bacteria; phylum Chloroflexota; class UBA6077; order UBA6077; family CF-72; genus CF-72. Next base: position 3,803 of record DASYKL010000571.1, on the reverse strand, counting down.
CTACAGGCGCGCGCCGAAGAGCTGCGTGCCCAGATCAATTACCACAATTATCGCTATTACGTGCTCGATGAGCCCGAGCTTGCGGACGCCGAGTACGACCAGCTCATGCAGGAGCTGCGCGGCATAGAGGCCGACCACCCGGAGCTGCAGTCGCCTGACTCGCCGACGCAGCGCGTCGGGGCCAGCCCGTCGGAGCAATTCGGGGTCGTACAGCATCGGGTGCCGATGCTGAGCCTGGCCAATGCTTTCACGCCAGAGGCCTTGCGCGCCTGGCACGAGCGTAGCTCCCGATTACTCGGGCACGAGATTCGCGGTTTCACCATCGAGCCCAAGATTGACGGGCTGGCGATCATGCTGCGCTATGTGGAGGGTCGCCTGACCGTCGGCGCCACGCGCGGCGATGGCTCGCAAGGTGAGGACATCACGGCCAATTTGAAGACGGTTCGGACCGTGCCGCTGGCCCTGCACAGCGACCCGCCGCGCGGCCTCGAGGTGCGCGGCGAGGTGTACCTATCGCGCGCGGCCTTCCAGAAGATCAACGACGAACGATCCGCGAATGGCCAGGCGCTGTTTGCCAACCCGCGCAACTGTGCCGCCGGCTCGGTCCGGCAGCTCGACTCGCGGATCACCGCCCATCGGCCGCTGGACGTGTTCATCTATGCCCTGGGTGAGGCCGAAGGCTGGCAGCCGCGGACGCAGTGGGACATGCTGCAAGCTTTTCTCAAATGGGGCTTTAAGACGAATCCGAATAATGCGCGAGTAGAAACCATCGACGAGGTGCTCGCAGCGGTCGCGGAGTGGGAGCATCGGCGCGAAAAACTGGACTACGAGATCGACGGCGTCGTGGTCAAAATCGACGACCTGCACGTGCAGGCGGAACTGGGCGCTGTCGGACGCGAGCCGCGCTGGGCGATCGCCTTCAAGTTCCCGCCCGTCCAGGCCACGACTGTCCTCGAAGAGATCAGGGTCAACGTCGGCCGTACCGGCAGCCTGAACCCGTACGCCGTCTTGAAGCCGGTCCAGGTGGGTGGCGTGACGATCTCGCAGGCGACGCTGCACAACGAGGATGACATTCGCCGCAAGGACATTCGGGTGGGCGACACGGTCCTGGTGCATCGGGCAGGGGAAGTGATCCCGCAGGTCATAGGCCCGATTCTGAGCAAACGGCCGCCTGATGCTCAGCCATACGAGCTGCCGAAAACGTGCCCCATCTGCGGGTCGGAGGTCGTCCGACCGGTAGGCGAAGCGATGGCCCGCTGCACCGGCGGTTTTGCCACCTGCTGGGCCCAGCGGTTTGAATTGTTGAAACACTTCGTCGGACGTGGGTCGATGGACATCGAGGCCATCGGCGAGAAGATGGCCTGGACGCTTATCGAACGGAAACTGGTCTACGACCCGAGCGACCTGTACGGCTTGGGCAAAGAGCAGCTCCTGGGGCTCGAACGGTTCGCCGAAAAGAGCGCCCAAAACGTGCTCGACAACATCGCCGCGAGCAAAACCCGGCCGTTGACGCGGGTGCTGTTCGCACTCGGGATTCGCTACGTCGGCTATCAGACGGCCGAGCTGCTGGCGCACGCGTTTGGGTCGATGGATCGTTTGCGCGAGGCGTCACTCGACGACATCAAAGAAGTCGAAGGCGTCGGACCCAAGATCGCCGAGAGCGTCTACGCCTGGTTCCACGAGGCCGATGGCCAGAACCTCCACATGCTCGACAAGCTGACGGCCGCGGGCGTGAATATGGTCGAAGAAACGACGCCGCGTAGTGGACCCCTGGTCGGGCTGACGATCGTCGTGACGGGCCGGCTCGAACGGCACAGTCGGACGCACATCGAGCAGCGGATCAAGGAGCTGGGCGGCACCGTGGGCGACGCCGTGTCCAAGAAAACGAGCTACCTGGTCGCGGGTGAAGAGGCCGGCTCGAAGCTGGCAAAAGCACAGAAGCTCGGCACGCCCATTCTTGACGAAGCAGGTTTTCTCGAGCTGATCGGGGAGACGGCGCACGACTGAGCAATCGGCCCGCTGCGCCTGGGCCCGAAGTGATGAGCTGATGGCGGCCTACCACGACCGCGAATGGGGCACGCCGCTGCACGACGACCGCGCGCTGTTCGAGCTGCTGACACTCGAGGGAGCGCAGGCGGGGTTGAGCTGGAGCACGGTGCTCAAGCGTCGCGACGGCTACCGAGCGGCGTTCGCCCTGTTCGACCTGGCCACGGTGGCCGATTTTGGCGAAGCGGATACGGCGCGACTGCTGGCTGACATTGGCATCATTCGCAACCGTCAGAAAGTCGCCGCGACGATCGCTAACGCGCGCGGCGTGCTGGCTATCCAGCAGGAATACGGCTCGTTGGATGCGTTCGTCTGGTCGTTCGTGGGCGGCCAGCCGCGCGTCAATACCGTCCGTTCGTTGGCCGACCTGCCGGCTCAGACGGCCGAGAGTGTGGCGCTCAGCAAAGCCCTCAGAAAACGAGGCTTCGGGTTTGTCGGCCCGACGATCTGCTACGCGTTCATGCAAGCCGCTGGACTGGTCAACGATCATGAGCTGACGTGTCCGCGGCGGGCAGAGCTCCTGTAGTGCTGGCGCCTGGCAGCGCGGTGCATGTGCGCAAACTGCGGCCCGATGGGTCGCAGGCATTCGCCTGGGATGGCACCGTGCTGCGCTGTGATGCCAGCGGGATCGTGCTACGGGCGCCGTTCAACGTCGAGGTTGTGGAGCTCGGCTTCACCACGTTTCGACGGGGTGACGTGTTCATCGAGTTTTATTATTGGGACCGCTGGTACAACGTCTTTCAGATCAGCGCGCCGGATGGCACGCTCAAGGGCTGGTATGCCAACGTCGGACTGCCGGCGGAACTGCACAGCGAGCAGGGCGAATTGACGTATGTCGACCTGGCGCTGGATGTGTGGGCCGAACCGAATGGCGACTACGTGGTGCTTGACCAGGACGAGTTCGACGCGCTGCTCATCGCTTATCCCGAAGTAGTGGCAGCGGCGGAGCGGGGGCGCGAAACGTTGCTCGAGCTGGCTGATGCCAGAGGCCTGTCGCGCTGGCCGGAGTGAGGACTGTCATGGCGGCGGCTGGCGTACGACGGAACGTGCTGAAAGGCATGCGGCGGTGGCTCTTTGGCGTGGTGCTGGGCTGCGGCGTCGCTGCGCTGGCATATTGGCGACGGGCGCTGACGTTGGACGGGGCGCTGGCGGCAGTGGGGGTCGGGGGTGTGGTGTTTGCGCGGGGCGGCGGGGCCGGCGTGGCGGCTCTGCTGGCCTTTTTCGCTTCTTCCAGTGCGCTCTCACGGCTGGGCGAGCGGCGGAAACGACAGAGTCCCCTGGCGCAGGCTAAGGGTGCGCGGCGGGACGCGTGGCAGGTTTTGGCCAATGGCGGGGTCGCCACGCTGTGCCTGGCGGTTGGTGGGCGGGCCGGTCGGGGTGGCTTCGTCGGGGCGCTGGCGGCGGCTGGAGCGGACACCTGGGCGACGGAGCTCGGCCTTCTGGCGCGCGGTCGGCCGCGACTCGTGACGACGCTCAAACCCGTTCAGGCAGGGACGTCGGGCGGGGTCACGGCCGAGGGGCTCCTGGCGACCCTGGCGGGGGCGAGCGTCGTGGCCCTCGCGTGGCGGGTGTTCGGCGGTCATGGCAGCGTTTGGCGTGGGGTGGCGGCGGGGATGGCTGGCTCGCTCGTCGACTCGCTGCTCGGGGCGACGGTGCAGGCGCTCTATCGCTGTCCTGATTGTGAGCAGTTGACGGAGGAGCCAGTCCACGGCCGCTGCGGCGCGGCAACAAACCTGGTGCGGGGGCAGCGGTGGCTG
>DASYKL010000570.1:0-4869 GCA_035995405.1 Chloroflexota bacterium | reverse complement strand
CTGCCCATGGGCCGACCCGGTGTACACGCGTGCCGCGCTGCGCAGTTTCGGCGACCTCCAGATCGATGGTGTGGCGGTCGCTGGCGCGTGGGGCAGCCTGTTGCACTCACTGCTGCCGGGATTGTTCGTCGACCCGTCGCGCGCGCGCTTCGCACTGCTCCGCGTCGTGGTGCACCCCGGTAGTGCGCTGATTGGACGTCTGGTCGCGGCGACGATCGCCCACGCCGGCGCCTCGACCGTTGGTGTGGTGTTGGTCATGTGCGGCGCCGGCTGCCGCCCCAGGCGGCGCTCCTACGTAAGTCGAACTGGGCGAGTCCGGCCATGGCTTCTACTGGCCGGTATGGCGGTGCAGACGCAGGTTGTGTTGAGCATTCTGAGCACACAGCCCACGTTACGCGAGCTCGACGCAACCGGAATCGCGTTCGCCGCCAACGCCTTGCTGCCGTGGTTGTGGGAGCGCGGCCTGGCCGTGTCCGACCTCGTGGGTCGCACTCCACAGCCGCTTTTGGCGGCGGCTCTGGCGGGTTTGGCGCTGCTGGTGAGCTACGTGCCCGCTGCGCTACTGCTCGCATCCAGAAGACGCGGTCGGCTAGTACCACTGGCTTCGCTAGTGAGTCTGGTGCTGACCACGGCCGCGTGCGCCGGTGCACTCCAGCCGGCGACAACAATTGTCGCTCCGACGCCGCAAGAGGTTCCCGTGATTGGATTGGGCAGTACGGTACCGACGATACGATCGCAGGCGGCGGATAGCTTGCGCACTCCCTCAGAGCACGTAGTGGCCGGCGATCGCTGGTTCGATGAACCTGGTCTACGACGATCGCTAGCTCCCAGTCATGTGGAGGTGCGCGCCGCAGACGGCCGCTTCGAGTACTTCGTCAATGGCCAGCCGCAGGTGATCAAAGGCATGGGCCTGAACACGCAGTACAACCAATTCATGAGTCCGACAGATCGCACCACCCAGCTGGATGCCGACATGGCCGCCTACGGCGACATGGGCGTCAACACGGTGCTCGGCTGGGACCCGGCCGAGTTCGATCAGACCCTATTGGATAGCGCGGCACGACATGACATCGGCGTCGTACTGCCGTTCGACCTCGATCCGGCGGCGGACTACACGGTTCCCGAGCTGCGCCAACAGTTACACGATCAGGTCATGGCGTGGGTCGGCCGGTATGGCGACCACCCGGCGGTGCGCATGTGGGGCCTGGGCAACGAGGTCCTGCACAAGATCGTCCATCCGAGCTGGGTTGGCCCTCAGGATCCGCGCCGTGAACGCAATGCCGAGGCGTTCAGCGACTGGCTCGTCGAAACGGCCGATGCCATTCATGCCGCCGATCCCGACCATCCAGTCACCTATCGATCGGCCGAGGATGCGTTTGTGCCGTGGGTGGTGGCTGCGCTCGCGCGCCATCCTGGCCCACGCCCGTGGTTCGTGTGGGGCACGAACTGTTATCAGGACTACATGGCGCAGATCCTGGATAAGTGGCCGAGCTCGGGCATGGACAACGCGATCTGGGTCTCCGAGTTTGCGCCGGGCACCATGGCGGTACCAGATCGGCCCGGTGGCTTCGCCGCGATGTGGCGCTCCATCCGCCGCCACCCCGACTGGGTTCTCGGTGGAGCGGTCTATGCATGGACGCGGAACGGTCCAGAAGGCGTTGACCGAAACTTCGGCCTGACCGACGACGGCGTGCCGGTGGACGGTCGCTCGCTGGACATGCTGACCACGTTGTTCCACCAGGACTGACGAGATGAATATCGCCAGCCGGGCGTGCACGTGGCTGATGTCGGTCAGCCTGGTTGTGTTTGCACCGGGCGGCCTGACGACGGGTCAGGACAACGGCATCTGGGCGGAGACGCGTTTCCACACGGGGTGCGACCCTGGCCCGGCCCATCCCCCACCATGGCCCGATCCGGTCGTACCCCACACCCCGTCACCGGACGCCCCGGAGCAGGTCACGCTGGACATCAACCTCGACGAGGCATCCGCGCCAATCCTGGGTAGCGGATTCAATTTCGAGCATGCGCTGTGGAGCTGCCCGGCGTTTCGTTCGCTGTTCCGCACGGAGATTCTGGACCCGTTCCAGCCGGCGATCGCGCGCGTCGATTCCGGGCTGCTGCCCGCTGCGCCGGCCGAGCTGTCGGCGGGGCAGCTCGGGCCAGCTGTTTACGAATCCATGTTGTCCTCGGCGCCGTACGTCGATAGCTGGCGCTTCATGCGGCGTCTGAATCGCACGGGCGTGAAGGTCGTCCTGGGTATCTGGGGTGGGCCCGCGCAGTTCACCTTTGACGGTACCCGGCGCGGCGCCCTTAATCCGGCGCACTACGACGACTACGTCGACTACGTAGCAACCATTGTTCACTTCCTGGTGCAGCACGAGAATGTGCGGTTGTGGGCCACCACCGTGGCGAACGAGCCAGACGGCGGCGATGGCAATCAGATTCCGCCGCAGGGGCTGGCGTACATCGCCCACCAGCTTGCCCCGCGCGTTGCCGCCGACGGGGTGAAGCTCTACGGACCCGATACCGCCGATGGTCAGAACGCCCTGGACTATCTGCCACTGCTGCTCGCGGATCCGGTCGTCGCCGACAGTCTGGCATTCGTCGGCTTCCACCAGTACTTCCCGAGCAGCCAGGTCGGCGATGTCGTGAGTATGGTCCACGCACGTCTGCCACAGCTCCCTGTCATCGTGACCGAATACACTTCGTTTGGGTTCGGCGATCTCGACGACGGACAGGAGGCGCACAACGAGTTCGGCTATACGCTGGACGTCACCACCACGCTGCTTTCGCACTATCGTCAGGGCGCCGATGCCGCCCTTTATTGGGACGCAATCGACTACCTCCAGCCAGGCCACGACGCTACCACCCGCTGGGGAATACTGCGTGGACCAGACCGCGACTTCGCGCGCCGCCCGCGCTACGCCGGGTTCCTCCAGATCCTGCCCTATTTGCAACCGGGCGCCCGTATCCTGGCTGATCGTCAGCTTGGCGGTGCGGAGCTGCACACGCTCGAGGTGCGCACCGCTGGTGGACCCCCCGCGATTCTGCTGATCAGTCAGGACTTTGGAGAATTGGACCTGACCGTCGACCTGCACGGCGCCAGCGCCACGCTTTATCCGAGCTGGTCAGTCACGCGCTTCGCACGTGGTCAGGTGGGCGGTCTCCTGGGCCGCCAGCGGTTTCAGGACGGCACGGCTCAACTCATCCTGCCGCCGCGTTCCATTACTACCCTTTTCCCAGCTGGCGAGGCGCCCCAGCCGGACAGCTCCGGCGCTGAATAAACGCGAGTCACACCGCATGCCGGCTCCTTCAGCCGTACCCGGATTCCCTGCGCGCCGATACTCAGCCAGCATGAGCAGGCCAAGCAAATTGCACGACGCCAATCGCGGCCTGAAGTCCGACAGCGGAATAATAGCCTAGCTCGAGCACGGAGGCCGCAACACGAAGAACACCAGCCCAGGTTCGCCACGAGCAGGAGCCAGAAACGTCCACCCTCAGCGTTTCAGCACACCAAGCATCGCAACCGCATATTAAAACGCTGACAGAGCAGCGAGTGACACGAGCCGAACACCAGGTGGTAATCGGAGCACCTCGTGGTACGTGTCGGGCGCGACTATGAGGACAGCAGCGTGCTGAGCCACGCTATCACGATTAGCGTGCCGTCAGAATAGCTTGAGCATGTACGCACAGGTGCGTCATGCGTTAGGGCTGCGCTCTGTGACTTATGTCATGAGCTCACGCCAACCCAGAGGCGAACCGTAGGCCGAAGCCGTCCGGATCGAGCACGTACCTCAAGTTGAGCTCCGGCCACGGCATACGGATGTCCTTGAGCGCCATCAGGATGGCGCGTGTCGAGGTGTCCAGCGTGTATCTACGCCGTACGAGATCGTTACACATCGCTCGCTCGCTCTCGTGTGCCCAGGCAGTGAAACGCGTGACGACGACCGACGCGTAGGCAGACTCCATCGACTGGGTGGCGTTGGAGCGCGCCGCGGCGGCGACATCGACGGGTGGATCGATCGAGGTGTCGCGGTGCTCGAAGAACTCGGCGGCAGTGTCGAGGTCGAAGACACGCCTGCTTAGAAGGGCCAGGTCCGGCGCGCGCATACACCTGTCCGCTGATGTCTGTGGTGCGCAGCCACCCAGAGATATGCCAGATGCTGGAATTCCTTCTCGCGTACATGACTGGCGCGCCTGTCAAGGGATGTTGCGCGCGCGACGGTCGACCTCGCTGCTGTTTCGAGGTTTGTTTCGGCCGCCGACGGGCCGTCTGAGATGCACTCCGTTTACAACTGTTCACCGGCGGAGGCGATCTCACGCAGCCAGCCTGCGAACTGACGTGTCGCCGGACTCCACAGCGCGGGTTCGCGAGACACCAGGCCAAATTCAGCACGCGGCGACGGAACGCCGAGCCGCAACGCGTGCAACGAGCCATGCATGTGCTGTGTGGCGTAGGGTGGTACGAAAACGCCCATAACGCCCAGACCGGCTTGCGTTGCCAGTAGCCGCGCGTGAACTCCGTCGATCTCAATAGCGACCCGATACCTGGCCAGGCCAGCGTCGCGCAAAAGCTGCTCATAGTGGGGCCACTCCTGACTGTAGAGCGGTGCCGCAATCAATCCGGCCTCGTACACCTGCGCTTCTGACACAACCTCTTTGCGCGCGAGCGGGTGGTGCGTCGCAACCATCAGGATGAAGTCGGCTGTATGGAGTGGCTCGTACCTGGCCGCTGTCGGCAATCGCCAGTTCTGCACGTACGCCAGGTCAAGACGCCGCTCGTGGACGGCCTCGGCCAGGCTCACGCTGTGGCCGAATTCAAGACCGAGGCGGAGCAAGGGGTGCGCGCGACGAAACGGGGCGACGACC
>DASYKL010000569.1:0-2109 GCA_035995405.1 Chloroflexota bacterium | reverse complement strand
CGACAGCGCTCGGCCGACCCACAAGACGGGCCCGCTGAGCGGGACGAGTGCGCTCCACAGCCACGGAAACAGGGGCGGGTACGGCGAGCGGACCATCGGGAACTGCTGTAAGTCGACGTACAGGCTCTCCCCCCGGCTGAGTCGCACGGCGTCATTGAGGACGTAACCCTCGCCGTAGTTCAGGTCATACGGGAAGGCGAGTGTGACACCGAGGTGGTAGGCCAGCACCCCCATATGCAGCGCCGCCAGCAGCCCCAGCGGCACGAGCAGCCAAACGCGACTCACCCGTCTCTGACGCGGTACACCCGCACGCTACCTGCTTGAAAGTCGGGCGCGGCCGATGACGGCCCGGCAGACGCGGACTCGGCAGGCCCATAGACCAGCCACTGGACGCCGAGACTCTGGGCGAGCAACAGGCTGCTGGCGTGGGCGAATACCGTCGCGACGGCGAACTGCTTCTCAGCCGGGTGCAGCGTGGCGACCGGGTGTCCGCCAAAGATACGGGCAGGTGTCCTCGGGGCCAGGTAGTTTGCCGTGGTCCAATCGGCCAGGATGACGTCGTCGGGCCGAGCCTGAGTGTCGAGCCACGTGGCGGCAGCGTCCAGATCGGTGGTCGACCGGTATATGGGCAGGGGCGCATTCGTCAAGCTCGATGAGACAACGCTGGCCACCAGGAGCACGGTCCCACTCAGGGCGGTGGCTACGACGCCCAGGCGAAGCAGGGCCGCTTGACGGCCACCGATCAGCCCAGCCGCGGCGACCAGTGTGTTGGCGGCCAGGATCGCCAGTGCCGGTTGGGCGCCGAAGCCGAGCCGACGCTGGTACGGCACGGGCAGGTACATGGCGATCAGGGCGAGCAGCAGCCATAGCAGCAGACCGAACGGGGCGCCGCGGCTGCGAAGCCAGACCGCGCCGACGACCGCCAGGACGAGGGTTGGGCCCAGGTCGACAAACAGCTCATGTGGCAGAGGACTGGGCAGCTGGTTCTGCACGCTGTAGGTGCCAACCCAGAATGGGTCGAAGCTGAAGGTGGTAACGGTCGGCAACAGGACCGGTAGGGCGGCGAGTCCGGCGACGATCGCGCCAGCCAGATTGGCATAGCCGCGGCCTGAGCGCCAGAATGCCAGACCGGCGAGGCCCACGGCGCCGAGAAGCACGGGTGCATGGAAAGGGTGGAGCAAGGCGATCGCAGCGCCCAGCACGCCAACCTTTAAGAGCCACCTCGCAGATAGCACGCGTCTCGGAAGGAGGGTGCTGCGCGCCAGCTCGAGGGTGGCGGCCATCGCTAACGGCACGTGTGGGACCGCGAAGAGCAGGCCGAAACCGTTGGTCTCGTACGACCAGTTGCCGCTGTAAACGCCGTCGCCGCCGAGGGCGGCGAAGAGTTCGAAGCCGCTGCCGAACAGGGCCAGGATGAAGGCCCATCTGGCAGCTGTACGCCCGCTGGCGAAGGCCTGGCAGAAGCGCCACAGGGTCAGTACCAGGATCGCGCGGGCAAGAACTTCCACTGCCCGCTCCAGGGTCAACGGCGGCAAGTTCAGCGCCGCGGCGAGTTTGCCAATGCCAACGTAGAGCGGAAACATGAACGCCGCGTTGTGCGGCTCGGCGGTAAAGACATCGAAGACAAGCCACCCCGGCTGGGTAGCGCCTTGCCGTATCGCCGACTCGTACTGGGCGAAGTCGTTGACGAACCACACCGTCCCGAGCCCGGTGGCGCCGGCGGGTGCACAACACGCGCTCAACACCAGCGGCAGCTGGCCGATGAACAACGCCACCGCCGCTAACCCCAGCAGCCAACCGTCAAGGGACGCGCCAGAAACGCGGACCGCGGTGCGCAACACGTTAGCGGTCCGCTACCAGCGTTGTGCGGCGAAAGACCAGGAGCTCTTGACTTTGCCAAACCTGCGCTGGGTAGGAGCGCTCGAGGTGATACTCACGCTGGAACGTCGAGTCGCGCAGCAACGTGCGCTGAGCATACGCATCAAGCGTGACCACGGCGTCGGGTAACTGGTCGGTGATGAGCCCGGCCGGTACGGCGTTGTCTGTCACGAGCAGCTCCGCCGGCAACGGGTAGTACGGTAGCGCCGACGGCGACACGAGTCCGACCGT
>DASYKL010000568.1:0-16692 GCA_035995405.1 Chloroflexota bacterium | reverse complement strand
AGGCCATCGAGGACCGCGCCCAGGTCGAGGACGGCGGCTTCGAGGTCTGGTTGGCCAGGTGCAACGGCGAGGACCGCGGAAATACCGGGCTGGATGTCGCGGATGTCGCCTGAATGCATTGCAGAGCCTTCGCGAAAGTATCCCCAGCGAGTGCTAAGGGGCTGCTAACGCGGCGCAAAGGGACTGTAAGGCTGTGGCTGGCCCCACCTCAGGGGTGTTCGAGGATGGTGGCGATGCCCTGGCCTACGCCGATGCACATCGTGACCAGGGCGCGGCGGGTTTCTGGGTGACCGAGTTGGAGGGCGGCGGTGCCGGCCAGGCGGGCGCCTGAGGCTCCCAGGGGGTGACCTAACGCGATTGCGCCGCCGTTGGGATTGACCCGGGCTTCGTCGCGCCAGTCGATGCCCAGGTCGTCGAGACAAGCGATAACCTGGCTGGCGAAGGCCTCGTTCAGTTCGACGACGTCAATATCCGCTACAGAGAGGCCGGCGCGGTCCAGGGCTTTACGGGTCGCCGGGATCGGGCCCAGGCCCATCTCGTCTGGTTTGACCCCGGCGACAGCGGTGCTGACGATGCGAGCCAAGGGCTGCAGGCCCAGGTCGCGGGCGCGCTCCGCCGACATGACCAGCAGCGCCGCCGAGCCGTCGTTGATCCCCGACGAGTTGCCAGCGGTCACGCTGCCGTCTTTGGCGAACGCTGGTTTGAGCCTGGCCAGCGCCTCGAGCGTGGTGGACGGCCGCGGGTGCTCGTCTCGCTCGACGCTGAGCGGCTCGGCGCGACTCTGCGGAACGGAGACGGGTGCGATTTCTCTACCTAAGCGGCCGCTGTCCATGGCCCGCCCGGCTTTCTGTTGTGAGAGCACTGCCAGTGCATCCTGGTCCGCGCGCGAGACACCGCGACGCTCGGCGACGTTCTCGGCAGTCTGACCGAGCGTGTCCGTGTGGCCCGCCCGTTCCAGGTCTGGATGGGGAAATCGCCAGCCGAGGGTCGAATCAGCAGTCGGCGGCACGCCGCGCGGGTACGCAGCCTCGGGCTTGAGCATGATCAACGGCGCCCGAGTCATGCTTTCCACGCCGCCAGCGATAAAGACATCGCCCTGACTGCTCCAGATCGCCTGGGCAGCAGCGTTGATCGCTTGCAAGCCCGAGCCGCACAGCCGATTGACCGTCTGACCAGGCACGGTCACCGGTAAACCGGCAAGCAGCGCCGCCATGCGCGCGACGTTGCGATTGTCTTCGCCGGCCTGATTCGCGCAGCCCAGGATCACATCGTCCACAAGCGTTGGATCGAGACCCGTCCGCGCCAGCAAGGCGGTGATGGCATGCGCCGCGAGGGTGTCGGGCCGCACGCCGCCGAGCGCACCGCCATACCGACCAATGGGCGAGCGTACGTAGCCGGCGATGACAGCGTCGCGGGACCCACCGTATGAGCTCATGCGGCTAACTCTATCGAGACTTGCGGTTTATGCCGAAGCCGCGATGGATTCCATGTACTCCTTGCGAATTACTTCGCCGCCGTTGTTCTGCCAATCTTTGACCAGCTGGTCGTAGTCTCCGATCGGCCGCCTGCCGACGACGATGTCGGTGATGCCGTCCAGCATGGTCTGCACGAGATTGAAGCCTTTTGTGAAGTTCGTCGCCGACACCTGGCCAAACGTCGGGTTGGACACTGCCGCGGGGATCAAGGACTTTTCTGCCTCGGCCATGATGCTGGCATACGACGGGATATCCGGCGTGTAGAACACGAACGGGTGCTGCACGACGTATTTCCAGGGCACGTAATTGGCGTCGGTATTGCCCTGCGGTGTGAGCTGCGGGTTGCCGTTGGTATCGCGGGTGTAATCGACGCCTTGCACACCAAACGTCAAAAGTTGATCCTCGGCGCTGCCGAACGGCACGGCCATCCAGTTCAGGATGCGCAGCATCTCTTTGACGCGGTCCGGCGACCCTTTCTTGATCGCCGTCGCCCACAGATGCCCGCCGGTCACGAAGTGCTGCAGTTTGCCGCCGTCTTTGGCAGGGAACGGCGGAATCATGTGCACGTCGAACGGTTGGCTCGATTGCAGCGCCTGGCGCCAGGCATCCTGCCAGCCGTTGACCGGATCGAGCCAGACGCCGAACTTGCCCGCGGCGAATTGCTGGCGGGCGACGACGCCGCTGGCGAAGGTCGTCGAATTCGGATGGAAGACGCCTGAGACATAGAGATCGCGTACGTACGCGACGGCTTCCTTGTATTCGGGCGTTTCCCATTCCTTGGTTAGCTTGCCGCCTGGCTCGAGTCGCCAGTCATTCGGCGCGCCGAACATGGCGCTGAACTGCGGCACCCACATCGTCGTTTGCTGCGCGCCCGAGATGCCATAGAAGTCTTGATTCGGCCGCGTCATCGTTAGCAGCATGCGCTTGAAGTCGTCCGCGTTCTTGGGCACGTAGCTCGCGCCGAACTCTTTGTCGTAGACCTGGGCATTCTTGAGCCAGATGAACGCGGGTAAGTACCGATGAATCGGGACCATGTACAGATGGCCTTGATACCCGCAGCCAGCGTTTTTCCAGGCAGTGGTAGGGATTGCCGCCAGATTGGGGTAGTCTTTCGCGGCATCGCCAGCGAGATAGGGCGTCAGGTCCGCGGCCTGGGCTTGCAGGAATTGTGGCACGCCCGCGGCGGCGGCAAGCGTGCTCGACGCGCCTGGACGTGTGTACAGATAGAGCATGTCCGGCAGGTCGTTGCTAGCCATAACAGTGCCCAGCTTGACGGGGTAATCGGCTGAGGTCACGATCTGGAACTGGACGTTGGCGTTGAGCGCTTTGTTGACGGCCTGCCAGGCGGCGTTCTGGTCGTAGAGCGTCGGCGGCGGGAAAAGCTGGATCGACATGATGCTGACGGCGCCGCCTGTGCCAGGCGGATCGGCCATGACTTTGACGGGGTTGCTCGGATAGCCGCTGAACGCATCGTCGTAGCTCGGTCCCGCCGCGGGAAAGTCGGCTTTGGGGCCGTTCGCTATCGGTAGGTACGTTGGATAAATGCCGTTAGCTGCGGCGGACGTCGTCGGTACCGCGGCGGCCGGTCTGGTCGGCGCGGCTGCCGGCGCGCTCGGTGCGCACGCCGCCAACAAAGGCAGGGCCATCGCGCCTCCCGCGACACTGCTCGCAACCTGAAGAAAACGGCGGCGGCTGAGCTCACCACCTGGACTGTGCAGTCCACGACCCCTATCGTCCGCCTGCATTACAGAGACCCCCCGTGTTGTGGGGGCGAGCGTATCACTCTGTCAGGCGCGTCGCCGGAAACGGAGCACGCTGACCACCAGCACCATCAGGACGACGAGCAGACTGGCAGCCGAGATCGCGGCGCCGATCGACTGGGAGAGGGGCTCGAAACGGAATTCGACCACGTGCGTGCCAGGCTCAATCGCCACGCCGCGGAACAACGCATTGGCGATGAGGACTTTGGCTGACTCGCCGTCGACCCTGGCGGACCAACCGCGCTGGTAGAAGTCGTCCAGGACGAGATAGCTCGGCGTGGTGGCCGACGCAGTCACGCGGACGACATCAGGGCTGACGTCTTCGATCGCTGTCGCCGCAGCGGCAGATACCGACGATGGACCTGGCGCGTCAGGCGCGGCCGGGTCGCCCTCGATCAGGACCATCGTATGGAGATCCACGTCGGGACTGGCCACGATCTGCGTGGCAGTGAGGTTCGGATGGCGGGCAGGCGAAAAGGCCTGGGCGCGAGGCACAACGAAGGCGCGCGGCAACGCCGTGCTGTTCTCGATGACCGTCGGGCTGAGACGGTGCAGGCCGGCGCGATTACCCAGGTCGAGGGGATGTGCGTTGATGCTGGCGTCAACGAGGGCGAGGCCGTGGACATCCACGAGAACTTTCGGGTCGAGCGGTGCGACGACCAGCGACGCGGCTTGCTGCGCGGCTCGGAGTGGCAACGTCGCCCCGTAGAGGTGGGCCGTGTAGTTCTCACCCTCGGGCGTCGTCTCCTCGAAGTCCAGGGCAACAGGCGGGCGCTGGTGCTGCACGAGCCCGCGCAGGCTGGGTCGATCGTAGGCTCGTTCCGCGAGCTCGATCCCGGCACGGACGGGGATGACCTGGCCGCCGACACTGATGGTCGCCACAGTCTGGCCCTGGGGCACGTCATAGGCGTAGCTCAATGTCCCGACCAGGCGTATGGCCGACACGGGGCCGACGTCTGAGGGGATCGTGAAGGCTGACGGCGCGGTCCCGCCGAAGCCGCTGGCGATTGGGTGCTGGGCGCGAAACGGCACCCCGCCGACGACGTACTGATCGGCGGGGTGGGCGGGCTCGACAACGAAGGGGGCGCTCCACAGATCGAACAGCGCGGGTTGGACGCTGGTAGCTGCATCAAGCTCGACGTGGCGTTGCGACGGCAATGAGCTGTAGCCCTGAACAGTGGCAATGCCGTCGGCGAGGAGCTGGTTCGGCTCGAGCGCTGGCAGGTCGACGGCATCGTGCAGCAGCACGCGCGCTCCTGGAGTGATACCGGCAGGCAGCGTTGGCGTCAGGCTGGCGAGGGGTGCGCGGGGGTGGAAATCGCCGGCAAACGTGAGCAGGTCGAGGGCGAGCAAGGCGACGAAGATGGCTTGCCCGAGTAGCGCCCGACGATAGCCGAGGGCAATCCAGGCGACGAACCCCAGCCCTGTCAACGCCAGCAGTACAAGTGACCAGGCGGTCTTGGGACTGGTGATATCGAGCGAGCTGAGTGCGCCGGCGAGGACAACTTGCGGATCGATCGGATATTGCGCCCGCGTCGAAAGATAGGCCGAGTCGACGAACGCGAGCGCGCGGCGCGGGTCGGTCTGCAGCCACGTGCGCCACGACGGCAGCACAGCTAACAACGCGGCGAGCAGCGCTACGCTCGGTACGCCCCCGACAAACGCGACCAGCAGTCGCAAGCGGCGTTGCGCCAGCGCTTGCAGGCCGAACGCGGCGAGGCAGGCGCAGGCGAAGACGACGAGATAGGTAAAGCGCCCCGGCGCGCGCAAGAATGAAAACCCTGGGATCGACCACAGGAACTCGTGGACGTTGACCACGGGACTGTGCTGAGCCATGGCGATCAGCAGCGACAATGCTGCTAACGGCACGAAGTAGAGCAGCTCGAAGCGACGCGAAAACACCAGACCGACGACGATCAGCGCGAGCGTCGGAATACCGACGTAGAGCTCGATCTCCCATTGCTGCCACAGCGACCACCAGGTGGTCGCGTCGGACAGGCGGAAGAAGTATGGGAACAGGACGGTGACCAGACTTTGCGGGGCGATTTCGAATGCGCTGGCGAACTCGTACGTCACGCCACCGCGACGGGAGGAAACCAGGGCCCATTCGCCGAGCGGCAGCCATTGGATGGCGGCGAGCGCCATGCCGCTGAAGCCGATCGCGGCGACCCAGGCGAGAGGTCGCCAGGCCCGCTTGCGCGTCCGCAGGACGCCGTAGATGCCGTAGAGACCGAGCGCCAGAACGATCATCAGGACGGGTTGGACGTGCAGGCCGAGGGCGGCCTGGGAGAAGGCCAAACCGCCGAGGGCGAGCCAGCCGAGACGGTTTCCGGTCGCTTTGGTGGCGCGTTCGGCGCAGGCCAGGACGGCCGGCAGCCAGACGGCTGAGCGGACCACGTTTTCGTGGTGCATCTGGGCGGTGAGAAAGCTGCCGAAGGTGAAGACGAGCGCACCGCCGAGGGCCGGGAGGGGGTCCAGTCGTATGGTTCTGAGATACAGGTAGGTGAAGAGCCCCGCCAGGAAGGCATGCATGACGCGCAGCCAGACGATCGCCAGCGGGGTAGGCAGGGTGGCCAGGAGGAGGAGCTGGGGCAGATAGGCGAGGCCAAGCTCGCCGTCGGCGAAGATGGGGTAGCCGGTGAAGATTGCTGGAAGCCAGAGTGGGAAGATTTGGGCGTGGAGCTGCTCGGCGACCCACTGCGCGAGAGGGAAGTAGAAGAGTCGGGTGTCGAGCTCGTAGAAGGCCTGGCCGCTTGGAACGAGGCCGTCGCGGTGAAGGATGAGGGCACACAGCGCCATTGCGGCGATGGCCGCGAGATCCAGGACACGGATGTAGGGCTGCCACATCACGGGGACGGGCTTCGCCGGCTTGGCCAGGCTAGCCCGACGCTCCGCGCGGCCACGGCTGATCGCGCCGGCGACGCCCGCGACGCGCTGGAAGGCCCACGGCTTGGGGAGTGCAGCGGCGGAGCTAGGGGCAACGCCTGCGGCGGGGCCGGGGACAGCGCCAGCGGCCGCATTGCCCGGGCCGCCACTCGCTAGCGCTGGATCGGCACCAGGGCCAGCAGAGGCGGGAGCCTCGGCGGTCAAGGCAGACGCCTCGTCTGCGGCGGGGCCGCCGAGGGCACTTTGGGCCAGGCTGCGACCCATGGCGTCCAGGCCACGGCCTAGCGCGCGGACGCGGCCGGGGAGGTTGCGTTTGGCGGCCATGGTACCGATTGCACGGCCCAACGCCCGGCCCTGGCGGGGCAGCTCGTTACTCACGTCGCACGGGCTAGGGCGAGCAGCGACAGGCCGAACGGCAAGGGGACGCCGCGCGGGATCACCAGCGCCTCGATCGCGACGGCGCTTTCCAGCAGCGCGTTCAGCAGCGGCGGCGGCTGCCACAAATCAGGCTCGGCGTCCGCCTCAACAGATGCGCACGAGGCGGAGCTTGATGGCGATGGGCGGTGGCCGTTGCGGCGCTCGAGGAGACGCTTTGCTACGGCTGGTGGGAACAGGACGCTGTTCGCCCAGCTCAGGCGGTCTACGGTGAAGCCTGCAGCGACCAGCTTGTCGTGTAGCTCGGCGCGCGCGTAGCGGTGGCGCGTGTGGACCAGGCGGTCGTGCTCGCCGCGCAGCCAGTCATGCGCTGGCACGCGCAACAGGAAAACGCCGCCTGGCTTGAGCACACGCCGAATCTCCGTCAACGCCGCGACGTCGCTGGCCACGCCCAGGTGATAGACGACTTCGAAACTCGTCGCCACATCGAACGTCGCGGACCCAAACGGCAGCCGCTCGATCGACGCCTGGGCCAACGCCTGCAGACCACGGCTGGCCGCCGGGCCGATGGCTTCCCAGGCCAGGTCGACGCCGACCACGTGGCCGAAGCGGCGCAGCTCGACCGTCGTGCCGCCAGTGCCGCAGCCTGCATCCAACACCCGCAAACCCGTACGCCCGGCGAGCGCCTGGTCGAGTACGGCCAGCGCGACGCGGCGCATGCCGGCGTACCACCAGTGACGCTCCTCGCGGCGCGCCATGACCGCGTATTGCTCGCGCTCCATCAGGCTGCTCTGAATTCGGCGATGACCTGGCAAACGTACGCGACGTCGGCCGCTGCAAGCTCGGGGTAGATCGGCAGGCTCAGAATTTCGCGTGACAGCTGCTCCGTGTGAGGCAGCGATCCCGAGCCATTCCCAAAGGCAGCGAACGGCGTCTGCAGGTGGACCGGCCGGGGGTAATGGACGTCGACGCCGACCCCGTGAGTAGTCAGGTGCACACGTAAGCGGTCGCGCTCAGCGGTGCGGATCACGTAGAGGTGGAACACGCCTTCTGGCGGCGGCAGCCCGACAAGCCCATCGAGCGCAACGTGGTACTGGGCGGCCAGGGCCTGTCGCGCGGAGTTCCAGGCGTCGAGGTGCGGCAGCTTGGTCGCCAGCAGCGCCGCCTGCAGCTCGTCCAGACGCGAAACGGTGCTGTGCAGCTCGCTGGTGTAGCGCTCGCGCCAGCCGTACATGCGCAAGAGCCGAGCGCGCTCGGCAACTTCTGGATCAGCCGTCAGCAGCGCCCCCGCATCGCCCAGCGCACCCAGGTTCTTGGTCGGGTAGAAGCTGAACGCCGCGGCGTCGCCGAAAGTTCCTACCAGCTGACCCTGATAGTGGGCGCCGTGGGCCTGGGCGCAATCCTCCAGAACTTTCAGGCCGTTGGCTCGGGCGCGTTCGAGGATAGCGTCCATCGGCGCGGGGTGGCCGTACAGGTGGACGACCAGTACCGCTCGCGTGTGCGGCGTGATGCGGTGGTCGATCTCGGCTGGATCGAGCGCGTGGGTGGCCGGATCGACGTCGCAGAACACGGGCCGCGCGCCCGTCGCGACCAGGGCCGCCACGGGTGGGATGCCGGCGTTGGCGACCACCAGGACGTCGTCGCCGGGGCCGATACCGAGGGCCTGCAGGCCAATTTTCAATCCGTCGGTACCCGAGCCGACGCCCACACTGAGGAAACCTGGGCCGTGGTACGCGGCCCACTGGCGTTCGAAGGCGTCCAGCTCGGGGCCCATCAAGAACCAGCCGCTGTCGAGGACTCGCGCCATTGCGACGTCCAGCTCTGGGCGAATCGCGGCAACCCCCGGTGCGAGCACGTTGAACGGCACCGCTCGACGCTCCAGTGTCATCATCAATCGGCCGCCCAGTACTGCACGCGGTTGGCTCGATAGAACTCGACCGAGCGGGCCAGACCATCCCGCATGCCTATGTGAGGCTGCCAGTTCAACAACCCTCGCAGCTTGCGATCGTCGACGTAGATCGAGCCGATGTCGATCAACTTTCGTTCTGCTGGGAAGGGTTCGAGGTGATAGCTGCCCGTGCCGGCCACGTCGATCAGCAGCTCGGTCACTTCTCGCAAACTGATCGGCTCGATCGCCCCCACGTTGAACACCTGGCCATTCGCCTCTTCGCTGACGCCCGCCATCAAGAACGCCTCGACCACGTCGTCGACGTAGGTGAAGTCACGGAGCTGGGCGCCGTCCCCAAAAACAGTGATGTCCTCGCCATCCATGGCTTGCCGAATCAACCAACCGATGGCAGTCTGGCGGTTGTTTTTCACCAGCATTCGTGGACCGTACGTATTCGTCAGTCGCAGAACACTGGTCCGCAAGCCGTACACGTTGTTGTAGAGCACGTGGTAGCGCTCACCAGCCAGCTTGTTGATGCCATTGACGTCGACCGGATTTGGTGGTTGGCGCTCGTCGACGGGCAGCAAGTCTTCCGCGACGCGGCCGTAGATCTGACGCGTGCTGGCAAACACGACTTTCGTCTCGGGCGCATGGCGGCGGCACGCTTCGAGCAAAGCCAGCTGGCTGCGACAGTTGACTTCCAGGTCGGTGAACGGGTCACGCATCGAGTCGATGTGGCTCACCTGCCCGGCGAGGTTGAAGATCAGGTCGCGGTCGCGGACCAGACGCTCCATCGCCAGAACATCGCGCACATCGACGGTCCGCACCGACAGGCGGGGATGGTCCTGAACGGGCTGCAGGTTGAACGGGTTGGCGCCGGTTTCGGGGATCAGGCTGTCGACGACGAGCACCGACGCGCCAAGCTCCAACAGCCGAATGGTCAGGTTCGAGCCGATGAAACCCAGCCCGCCAGTGACCAGCGCGCGCTTGCCTGCATAGCGCTTCATGTGAGCGCTCGCGGCGGCGTGGCTGACGCGGAGCTCGGGCGACGCGGCAGCATCTTGAGGCGGACCCAGATGACCGTCAGCTCTATGAGTGTCCGGGCGACGCGGGAAAAATTGAAAAATTGGCTCTCGCCGTAGGCGCGATGAAAATGGTGCACGGGCACCTCGACCACCTTGAAGCCACCTTGTTCGACGCGCGCCATCATTTCGACGGTGATGCAGCCGCTATTGCTCTCCAACGGAAAGCTCTCCAGGACGTGGCGGCGGAACAGACGAAAATCGCAATCGACATCACGCAAGTGCAGACCGAACCACCATTTCACGAAGTGGTGATACACACGGCCGATGATTTTGCGATGCAGCGGATCGTGCCGTTCGATCTTCCAGCCTTGCACGACGTCCGTGTCGGGACCGAGCCGGACGTAGAGGTCGGCGAGCTCGGCAGGGTCGTACTGCGCGTCGCCATCGGTGT
The DNA here is from genome assembly GCA_035995405.1 of Chloroflexota bacterium. Lineage (GTDB taxonomy): Bacteria > Chloroflexota > UBA6077 > UBA6077 > CF-72 > CF-72. The sequence continues at coordinate 6,832 of DASYKL010000568.1, read as the reverse complement.
AGAAGATCAGGTCTTTGGTCGCCGCCGCGAACATGCATCGTAAATTGCCGCCGTAGCCGCGGTTGGTCGACTGTTGTAGGACGCGCAAGTGCGGGTAGATTCCACACAGCTCTGCCAATATTTGTTGCGAGTTGTCCGTGCTGGCGTCGTTGCTGACGATGATCTCGTAGTCATCGGTCAGCTCACGCAGCGTGCGATCGGCGGCGATCACAACGCTGGCGATGGTGCCGGAGTCGTTATAGCAAGGGAAAAACGCGGTGATCGATGGTCGATCGGCATGCGGCGTCGGCTGCTCCACCATTTACGTTGTGCGCGACCAGGCGACCGACGCAGCGAGCGCCGCGACACCGAGACGCTGCCCCGTCACGCGTTCGACGAGTTCAGGCCAGGCATACCGCGCACCCGGTATGAACAGCTCGCGTTTCACGTAATCGCCCGTCTTCGACCTGCCTTCCCACCAACCGCCCAGATCGGCATTCATCGTCTCCGTCAACTGCGCCGAGAACAATCGACCATACAGATACTTGTGGTAGTAGACCGGCGCCGTAGCCACGTGTAGCTTGGCAGCCCAGTCTGCCGAATCGCGACCTTCTGGCCGCGGAATCAGCTGGTAACGTTCCTCCAGATCCCACCAGAGTTTGTTGAGATCCTGATCGGGGTCGGCGTAGAAGCCGCGCTCGAAGTTGACGATGGTGAGGCACCAGCGCACGAACGCGAGTAGCGACGCGGTCTCTTGAGCGGCGAGGCGCGGCGCGAGCTTTTCGGCTTCACGTTGATCGAGCCCGACCATCTCCGCGAGCCAGGTCGGATTGACCGCTGGCTGCTCGCAGAACATGGCGAACCCTTCGTTGAGAAAGCCCTGCGGGTCGTCGCGCAGGTCATACGGCAGCTCGGTGCGATCGATACCGTCCTGGTAGATGGTGTGGCCTAGCTCATGGAGCAAGGTGCTCATCCAGCGGGCATTGGGCTCGACGTTGAGGAACGTACGCACATCACCTTCGCGGTCGATATCGACGGCATAGGCGTGTTGATTCTTGCCGTCGCGTGGGTACAGGTCGCTGCGGGCCAGGATCTCGTCGATGTTGCGGAAACCAAGCTGACGGTAGGTTGCGGCGGCCAGAGCGACGACGTCTTTGTCGCAGTACAAGGGGTCGGCTGGCGGGGCGAAGACCTCGGGTGTCTCCTGGAAAAACGGATCCCCGTAATGCCACGGTCGGAGGTCTTCGACAGCGATACCAAAACGCTTCGCCAGCTGCTGATCGAGATCGGCTTTCATCGCCTCGAACGGCCGGCGGGTCTTGCGATCGACTTCATCGAGAGTGTCGATCAGGCGCTCCGGGTCCAGCTCGTCGAGCAACAGCTGGGCCTGCCAGAAGTCCGCGAAGCCAATCGCTCGCGCCGCTTCGTTGCGCAGCCTGGCTAGCGCCCGCAGGTCATCGGCCACGACGGGGCCGATCTGCTTGCGCGCTTCCCACGCCTGTCTCACGCGCGCTGTGTCCTGAGCCGCGCGCAGCACGTCTTCGAGCTCGTTATCCGAAGCCGCATGGCCATCGAATTCGGCCCGAAAGGTGCTGTAGGTTTCGGCTACTTCGGCTTCCGCGCTGGTGATCTGATTGAGGATTTCAACGGGCGCCTGTTTGCCCTGGTAGGCCCGCCGCATGCGCTCCAGCCGCCGCCGCATGATGTCGTCCAGACCGGGGCTCTCTGCAAGACGCAGCAGGCGCTGATAGCCGGCCGGTCGCGAATAGTGCCGATTGACCGCCCGATCAGCAGTCTCCATCCGCTGGTAATCGCCGGGCCGACCTGAGAGCGAGGCATCCCACCACGCCAGACTGGCGCGTGTCAAAGCCCGCCTCGCCCAGGCTTCCTCAGCGGCGAGGAATCGTGCGGCGCGGTCGGATGCGGATGGGTCTGGCATACAGCAGTGCAATTATGTTCGATCGGCGGCGAGCTTTAGCTCGTTCCTGACGACCTGGCGGGCGATGGGGTGATAGTTGGCGCCGTTGCGCTGGAACAGTCGCTCAGCGTGGGCAAGATCGTAGTCGGCGAGTGCGGCGTACAGCGCGCGGAGGTACTTCATGCGACCAACATGCTCGAGCACGTCCTCGACGCGAGGCAGCGCGGGCGCATACGCGGACCGCATCGCCAGGACGAGCCACTTCTCCAGCACATCGGAGTTGCGGCTCTGCATCAAACCGAAACGGCGATCAAGCTCCGCGAGCAGCTCGAAAGGCGCTGGCTCCGGGATTGATTCGAGATAGAGCTGCCATTCGACCGCGGTCCAGGACTGAGCTTGCTCGTCCGTGGGCGGCTGGCCGCTGAGGGAGGTAATGGCCTCGAGTCTGGCTGAGCGCGGCGACGGCGCCGACGCTGGCAGCCCCGGCTCATACAGCCAGGCGCTAATGCTCACTCGCGACAGCGCGTCGGCGGGCAGCTGACGATCGAGGAAGGTAACGAACTCTTCTGTGGTCAGCACGCCAAAGCGAAACGTGTTCAGGTAGATCCTCAAGAAGGCGTCGAACGCAGGCCGACCGACGGCTTCCTCGATGGCCCGCAGCAGCAGCGCGCCCTTCTCATACGGCACGACCGTGTACGCCTCGTCTGGATCGATTCCTTGCAGCTCGGTGCGCAACCGCGTGATCGGCCACCGTTCGGCAGATGCCAGGCGCTGCATCGCGTCTGTTAGCTCGCGCCGTCCAAGTGCCCAATCGAGTGCCGCGATGTCGGGTCCCCATTCGGCTTCGACGATGCGTCGCTCGGCATAGGTCGCCCCGCCCTCGTTCAACCAGAAGTGCTCGGCGTTTGCGTTCGACACCAGGTTGCCGGTCCACGAATGGGCGAGCTCGTGGGCGACAACCGAGACCAGCGAGCGGTCGCCCGCGATGATGCTGGGTGTCAGAAAGGTCAGGCGCGGATTCTCCATCCCACCGTACGGAAACGCCGGCGGCAACACCAGGATGTCGTAGCGTTCCCAGTCGTACGGACCGAACAGTTGCTCGCCCGTAGCCAGCAAGCGTTCGGTGTCAGCGAACTCGTAGGCGGCGGCATCGATCATCTCAGGCTCGGCCCAGACTCGTGAGCGAGGCGACAGGTCGCGCGCGATCAGGTCACCGACGGCGAACGCGAACAGGTAAGGCGAAATCGGCTGCGGCATGCGAAACCGGGCGACCGTCCGTTCACCGCGCTGCTCTTGTCCCAGCGACTCGGCGGCCAGCAAGGGCGTCAGTTCAGCAGGGACTTCGAGCTCGGCCTCGAAGCGCAGTCGGGTACGCGGGGTGTCCTGCAGCGGGATGATCGAACGGGCATGGATCGGCTGACATTGCGTATACAGAAAGGGCTGACGGCCACCGCTGGTCTGGGCGGCAGCGAGCCATTGCAGAGCCGTCGCGTCAGGTGAGGTGCGATAGGTGATGCGGACCTCGCGGGCTCCGCCCGTCAGATGGATGCGGAGACGGGCGCCCAGAATGGGTTCGGCAGGCGCGAGGTCATACGCGAGTCGCTGGTCGTGGTCGTCGGTGACGGAGAGAATGAACAGATCACGGGTGTCGAGGTCGAGAGGGCCGGCCGACACCGCTTCGGCGAAGCGCAGTATCGCTTCGCAGGACAGGGTTCGCTCAGCGAAATCGACCTGTGCCCGCCAGACCAGAAAATCGGCGACGGGCTGGCTGGCGTCGGCATAGGAATGTGGATCGTGCCGCGGCATGCGATGTGCTCGATAGAGTAGCTGGGGTATGGCCCGCGTCCGTCGGCGACTGCTCACGCTGCTCGTGCCCCTGGCCGTCCTGGCCGTCCTGGGGGCAGCGGCGGTCCTGTGGCTCGATCAACAGAGTGCGCGGGCTCGGCTGGCCGAAGCCGAGCTGCAGCCGGCGCTCGTCCGCGCGGATGCCGCCGAAGCACGCGCTGTTCGCGCCGAGGCGTCGCTCACGGCAATCGCGGTCCAACGCGTTGCGGAAGCTGGCGCGACCGCGACAGCCGTGGCCCATGTGGACGAGCCTCGGCAAGCGTTGGGCCGAGCGCTGGCGCGGCTGTATGCGGCATTTCAGGATCCGACCGGCCCCGGTTATGAACGACTGACTGACGCCTTTGCGGCGGCGGCACTGCAGACCCTGCGGCCCGAAGCGGATTATTTGCGATCGACGGGCCGCCACCTGGGTGGGGCGTCGACCTTCTCGTACGACGCCGCTCCGCCGCAGCAGCTCGCCGTCGATCGAACCCAGGTCCACACCACCGAACGGTGGTTGTACGATGAGCGAGACGACGCCGATCGACGCTTGCGGTGTTTTGTGGAGGACAGCGACCAGACGTACGTCATGCACCAGGCGGGTCAGACCTGGCTGGTAGATGAAGTCCAACTGGGCGGCACGAAGCGTTCTGACTGCCCGCCAGGGACGTGAGTAGTCCACATGACTAACGGGCAGCCTCGGCTCGTTGGCCTGAAGACATTGAACGGGCTGGGGCGTGATGCGTTCGCCGAGGCGCTCGCGCCGTTGTTCGAGGCGGCGGGACCACTCGCCGACGCGTTGTATGCGGCGCGGCCATTTGACTCCTATAGCGGCCTGATTGCGCGGGCCGAAGCGGTTGCCGCCGCATTGCTGCCGGCGCAGCAGGTGGAGGTCGTGAATGCCCATCCGCGCATCGGCGCCAATGCCCAGGACGTCTCGGCCCTGTCCTACCGCGAGCAAGGCTACGCCGCCGAATCCGGCCAGGATCTCACCACGGTTTACGTCGCATTGGACAGGCTGAATCGTGAGTACGAGGCGCGTTTCGGATTCCGCTTCGTCGTCTTCGTCAACAAGCGCTCCAAGCCGGAAATCCTCGAAGTCTTGCGCCAGCGCATCGATGCCTCCCGGGACGCCGAGTTGCAGACCGCCATTGCCGCCATCTTCCTGATCGCGCGCGATCGTCTGGCGGCGCTCGAGACCGCCTAGCGCGCGGTAGCATGCCGACGTGGCGCCGCAGAGTGACAATGCCGCCCGTCAGGCGGTGCTGGAGGAGTTGACTCGGTCCGCCCTCGACACCTACGGCGAGGAGCGCAGTGGCGAAGCCAGGCTGCAGGTCGCGCTCGGGGCGGCGGCAACCGCCGTCTGGCGCGTCAGCCAGGAAACGCTCGAACCACTTGGACCGGAGCCGCTCCCGACTCATGACTGAGGCCGGCCAGGCGACCGCTCTTCACGAGCTGACCGCCGGTCAGGCAGCGCGTCTCATTCGTTCGGGCGAAGTGTCGCCCGTCGAGCTTGTCGAACACCTGCTTCGGCGTGCCGAAGCGGTTGATGGCCAGGTTCAGGCGTGGGTCAAGCTCGACCCGGAGCGGGCGCTAGCGACAGCTCGGGCGGCCGAGCAGCTGGCCCGTGACGGCATCGAGCTGCCGCCGTTGCACGGCGTGCCGTTCGGCGCCAAGGACATCTTCGATTCCGCCGGCCTGACCACCGCGGCCAGTTTCCGGCCCTACGCCAGCCGCGTGCCAACCGTCGATGCCGAGGCCGTCGCTCGTCTGAAACGCAGCGGCGCAATCTTGCTGGGCAAGATGGTGACGACCCAGTTTGCCCACGCCGACCCCTCGGTGACGCGCAACCCGTGGGACGCCGCGCGAACACCTGGCGGGTCGAGCAGCGGCTCGGCAGCGGGAGTCGCGGCGCGCCTGGTGCCCCTGGCATTGGGCAGCCAGACCGCCGGCTCGATACTGCGGCCGGCCGCCTACAACGGCGTCGTCGGGTTCAAGCCGTCTTACGGTCGGGTGAGTAAGCGGGGAGTCTTTCCATTGGCCTGGACGCTCGACCATGTCGGGATTTTGGCCCGCTCGGTCGAAGACTGTGGGCTGTTTCTCGCGGCCGCGGCTGGTCACGATCCGGCCGACCCAGCCTCGGCCAACCAGCCGCTGCCGCAGATGGAGGACGCGTCCGAGAGAGACCCGGCGCCGCCACGCCTGGGCCTGCTACACGAGGCGCTCCAGCACGTCGCGCCGCAGGTCAGGGCCCACCTGCTGGATGTGGCGGCGCGCTTCGAAGCCGCCGGGGCGCGCATCGAAGAGCTGACGCTCGGCGAACCACTCGACCTGATCCTGGCAGTCCATCACACGATCATGCAGACCGAAGCCGCGGCAACGCACTGGCAACTCCTGGAGCAATATCCCGGCTCGCACCAGCCACGGCTGAGAGCCTACGTCGAGGTGGGCCGGCTGCTCCCGGGCGTCGCGTATTTGCACGCACAGCGCCTGCGACGTCGTATTCGGGCGTCGATGCGGCAGACATTAGGCACGGTTGACGCGCTACTGCTGCCGACAGCTTCTGATGTCGCACCGACGCGGGAGACTACCGGTGACCCGTCGCTGCAAGCGCCGTTTAGCCTGGTCGGCTACCCGAGCCTGAGCTTGCCGAGCGGCTTGAGCGAAACCGAGCAGCTGCCGATGGCAATCCAGCTCGTGAGCGGCGCCTGGCAGGAGCCGCGCCTGTTGCTGACTGCCCGCTGGTGCGAAGCCCAGCTCCCAGCAATGCCGGCGCCGGCAGTGTGACGCAGTCGAGCGCCGATGGACTGGCCCAGCTACTGCGCGCGGCCGGCGTCCGTGGCACGGTGGTCTTCACGGGTGCCGGAATCAGCACCGAATCGGGCATTCCCGACTTTCGCAGCCCTGGGGGCCTGTGGACCCAGTATGCACCGATCGACTACGGGGACTATCTGAAACATGCGGCCATGCGGCGCGAGTCGTGGCGCCGCGGCTTGCACACCTACGCCGCGATGGCCGACGCCCAGCCGAACGCGGCGCATCAGGCGATCACCGACTGGTGGCACGGCGGTCTCCTGAACGGCGTCGTCACGCAGAACATTGACGGCCTGC
>DASYKL010000567.1:0-1878 GCA_035995405.1 Chloroflexota bacterium | reverse complement strand
GGTATGGATGGCCTCGAGGTGTGTCGACGTTTGCGCGCCCAAGGCGACGCCGCGATCCTGATGTGGACTGCGCGAGACGGATTGGCCGATCGGGTCCTCGGGCTGGAGAACGGCGCCGACGACTACCTGGTAAAGCCATTTCATTACCAAGAGCTGGTTGCGCGCATCCGGGCCGTGCTGCGACGGCGTGCCAGTCGTGCCGGCCAGGTCCTCCGCTTCGCCGACCTGGCGCTGGACCCGTCGACTCGTGAAGTGCACCGCGGTGAGCTGTCGGTCGAGCTCACGCCGCGTGAATTCGACTTGCTGCACCTGCTGTTGGAGCAGCCGCGCCACGTGTTCGCCAAGCGGACCATTATCGAGCGGGTGTGGGGCTACGATTTTAGTGGCGACGACAACATCGTCGAGGTCTACGTCGGCTACCTGCGCGATAAGCTCAACGATCGTGGCCAGCAGCGTCTGATCCGCACCATGCGCGGCGCGGGGTACGCCCTGCGGGACGACTAACGACGTGACGTTTACGTCGGAGCTACGCAGGCGGATACACACCGCCAGCCTGACCGCGCGACTGACCGCCTGGTACATCGGACTGATGGCGCTGATGCTGTTGGGCCTGGGCGCCTTCGTGAACATCGGCGTGACCAAGCTCGCCACGGCGGCGGTCGTCGCCAGCGACACCCAGCAAAACCACGAAGTCAGCCAGGCGCTCGCGCCACTGTTGGCGGCTGGGCAACCACTCGAGCGCGTCGCGCAGGCCGTCCTTAACGCGCACCATGGTCCACCCGAGGTGATCGTGATCGCCGATCCACAAGGACGCGTGGTGGCGCATACCACTGGCCCGAGCCAACTGGTCGACGGGCTCATCCCAACCGGTTTGGATGCGGTCCGCGGCGGAGCCACCGAGTGGATTGCGGTGCTGGATGGCGGCACCGCTGGTCAGGTCGTGATGAATCTGACGCAGTTGTCCGACCCGAGTACAGGCGCCATCCAGGCCTTCGTCGAGGTCGCGGCGCCGGTCGAGCAAGCAGATTTCGTCGGACACGTGTTGCTGATCCTGTTCGGCCTCGGCTGCGGCATCTTGCTAGTGGTCGCGATTGTGGTCGGACCGAAGCTGACGCGGCTGGGACTACGCCCATTGCGAGGGATGGCGGGTGCGAGTCGGCGACTCGCCGAGGGCGACCTGTCGACTCGGGTCGACGTGCCGCAATCGCACGATGAGGTAGGCGACCTGGCGCGGGCGTTCAATCACATGGCGGAACAGCTCGAAGCCGCCTTCGCCGCGCAACGCGCGTTCGTCGCCGATGCCTCCCACGAATTGCGCACACCGCTGCATGCGCTCGGTGGCCAGATCGATGTCCAGCTGCGGGTGATGGAAGCTCGCCCGGACGAAGCACGCCGACTGGCTGGTCTGATGCGCCGCGAAGTCGACCGTTTGAGCGGTCTGGTGGAAGACCTGCTGGTGCTCGCGCGGTTGGAAGCGCAAGGTGCCGAGGCGCTGCAATTCCACGTGTTGGACCTGGGGGCCGTCGCCCGCGACGTGTTCGAGCAGAGCCAGGCGCTGCCCACCACGAACGGTCGTGACATCGAGCTGGAGGTCGACGAAGGTCGCATCCCGGTGCGCGGGGATCCACACCGCCTGCACCAGGTGTTGTTGAACCTGATGACCAACGGGCTGCAGCATGCTCCGGACCACACCGCGGTCAAACTCGCGGTGCACCGCCGCAATGGGCTGGCTTGCGTCCAGGTCAGCGACCATGGCCCGGGCGTGCCACCCGAGCATCTCAGTCACGTCTTCGATCGCTTTTACCGCACCGATGCCGCGCGAGCGCGACTCGGCGGTGGGGCGGGTCTCGGATTGGCTATCGCCCAGGCGATCGTCGA
>DASYKL010000566.1:0-3597 GCA_035995405.1 Chloroflexota bacterium | reverse complement strand
CAAGGTGTCGCGAACGGGCGCGACACGGCTGTTAGATTTGTGCTCCCAACGCAGGGGCACGACGCGCAGGCCGAAGCCGATCCGCCGCGCCAGGAACAGGACCTCGACGTCAAAGCCAAAACCATCGATGCGCTGGCGGCTGAAGATGGCTTGTGCCGCCTCAGCGCTGAACGCTTTGAAACCACATTGGGAATCCTCCACACCGGGCACGGCAAGCGACTGGACGACCTTGTTGAACACGCGGCCCATCAGGTGGCGATAGATGGGCTCCCCAATGCGGCGCGCGCCGCGGCCTTCGCGGGAGCCGATGACGACCTGGTGATGCGCATCAACGAGGGCCACGAAGCGGCCAAGATCCTCGACCGACCAGGACAGGTCGGCATCGCCGAAGATGATGACCTCGCCGCGGGCGGCGAGAGCCCCCGTGCGCACTGCCAGGCCTTTACCGCGCCGATCCGTACGCAGCAAGCGTAACCCCCGAAACGTCGCCGCCGCCTGTTGAGTGACAGCTGAAGTCGCGTCTTGCGAGCCGTTGTCAACGACGATGACTTCGCAGTCGATGTGCTCGCGGCAAAGGTAGTCCTCAATTTGCGAAAGCGTGTACGGCAAACGAGCCTGCTCGTTGTAGGCTGGCAGGATCAGCGACAGGCGCCGACTCATGGCATTTCGGCACTGAGAAGGCCGTACAGCGTGTCGATCGACACGCGCCGGCGTCGTTGCACGTCGGCCCGCGCGGCGAGGTGAAACGGCAGACTGGCCAGACCGGCGAGCTGGCCGCGCAGCGTCGCTCTGGCCGCCGAGCCGCGCCACGCCACGAGTGCTTCCCGCGCTCGTCGCGTCTGGTAACGCACGATGCCTGGCAGGAGCCGCGGCAGAAGCTCCGTGGGCACGTCTTTCGCCAGCAACCGGATCAGATTGCGCCCGTTGTAGTACGAGGCCAGCTTGCCGCCGCCTGTCGCGCTGCCGCGGTGATACACGCGAGCGCGCGGTTGGTAGACACAACTCCAGCCGCGCAGCTGACTTCGAAAGGCGAGGTCGACATCCTCGAGGTACATAAAGAATGCCTCGTCGAGCAGGCCCACGTCGGCGAGCATAGCCCGGCTGTACGCGACGGCGCCGCCCGACGCGCCGAACACCGGTCCGGCCGTATCCCACTCTGGGCCGTCGGGCTGGCCGACGCCGCGCTGACGGGCCGAGCCGTCGCGGCAGAAGAGGTCGCCAGCGCTATTGATGGTCTGGCCGTCGGAAAACAGCACTTTGCTGGCGACCGACCCGATGCCGGGCCAGCGGGCGAACGCGTCTAGGGAAGCAGCGACCCAGTCCGCTTCGGCTCGAGCATCATTGTTGAGCAGCAGCAAGGTCTCGCCTCGAGCCGCGCGGAGGCCGGCGTTGACGTTCCCGGCGAAGCCCTCGTTGCGGCCGAGGCGCAAGAGTCGCACGCTCGGATAGCGCCTCGCGAGCAGGTCCACTGTGCCGTCGGTCGATGCGCCGTCGGCGACGATGACCTCCAGGTTGGGGTGTGTCTGGCCGATCAGCGAGTCAAGACACTCGGTGAGCAGGTGTGCGCCGTTGAACGTCGGCACAATCACCGATGCGAGCGGCGCCACCACACCAGCGTTTCTCCCACCAGAAAGAGCGACCCGGTGACCACGATCAGGTCGTCTGGCGCGGCACCGGCGAGGGCCCCGGCCAGCGCGGCGCCGACGTCGGCGTGAATCGCCACGCGCGCTGTGGGCGCGGCCGAGCGGGCTAGCGACTCGAGCTCTGATGGCTCAGCCGACCGCTCATGATGCGATCGCGTCAGATGGACCGTGTCAGCTCGCGGCGCCAGTGCGTGCAGCACGCCACGAGCGTCTTTGCCGGCGCTCAACCCCAGCACCAGGTGCAGGCGGGCGAAGCGAAAGTTGTGCTCGATAGCCGAACGCAGGACGTCGGCTGAGGCGGCGTTGTGCGCGCCGTCGACGACGACAAGTGGCTCGCTACCGAGGATTTGCAACCGACCCGGCCACTCGACGTTGGCCAGGCCCGTCTGGATGGCCGTGGCCGAGATGCGCAGGCGAGGTTCAGCATGGCCGAGGGCGCGCAGGACGCCTGTCGCCGCCGTGGCGTTGTCGCGCTGGTGAGCTCCTAGCAGGCCGACGGCTGTCTCGAGTGGCTCGGCCTGGCGACCTTCGATGCGTATGCCGCCAGGTGTCGGGGTCCACCACCAGTCATGGCCGACCTCCTCCAGGTGGGTTCCGAGCGTTGCTGCCTCGCGTTCGATCACCAGGCGGGCTTCGTCGACCTGCGGCGCTGAGACAGCCGGTCGCCCGGTGCGCATGACGCCGGCTTTGTGCCAGGCGATCTCCGACAGCGTTTCGCCGAGCGTCGGGGTGTGGTCATAACTAATCGGGGTGATTACGGACGCCAGCGGGTCCAGCATGTTGGTCGCGTCGAAACGGCCGCCGGTACCGACCTCGACGACGGCGATATCCAATGACGCACGCGCAAAGTACAAAAACGTGAGCGCTGTCCCAACTTCGAACGTCGTCAACGGGCCCAGCTCGTCAGGCAGAGGATCGACGGCCCGGCGGACTACTTCGGCAAGGGTTACCACGTCGGTAGTCGAGATGGGCTGACCATTGATGACCGTGCGTTCGCGCCAGTTGATCAGGTGCGGCGACGTATAGCGGCCCGTGGTGAGGCCTGCCGCTTGGGTACAGGCGGCGATCATCGCCACCGTGCTGCCCTTGCCCTTCGTGCCGGCCACGAGGATCGATGGCAGACCCCGCTCAGGATGATCGAGCGCGGCCAGCAGCGCCCCCATGCGCTCGAGTTTGATCGCGCGCTGGGCCGCCATCTCTGCCGCCGATCGTGGCCGAGCCGAGAACGACCAGACCCAGTCGAGGGCAGCACGGTACGCCAGATCGGTCTCGTCGGCATCCGGTGGTAGACTGCACGAACTACCCACGGAGGCCCGCTGCTGCTTGGCCACCTCCACGCTCAAGCGTTACCTGATCATTGGCAATGGTGCGTCCGGCACATATGCGGCCGAGACGATACGGAAAACAGACCCCGAGGGGGAAATTACCCTCCTCACGAACGAGCCGTACCCCCTCTATAACCGCGTCGCCTTACCGCCGTTCCTGCGTGATGAGGCGAAGCGGGAAAAGGTCTTTCTGCGAACGCCTGAACAGCACGAGCAGAAGGGTATCAAGCTGCTTACGAATACGTTGGTCACCCGGGTTGATACGGAAGAGCGTATCGCGACGTCTGCCGCGGGCGAGACGTTTCCGTACGATCGGCTGCTCATTGCGACGGGTGGACGGCCCAACCCGCTGCCCGCTCCCGGCGCCACACCGGACGTCAAAGGTATCTACAACTTCCAGTACTGGGACGACGCGGCTGCCATTCGGGAGCGGATCAATACAGCCAAACACGCCGTCGTGGTCGGCGGCAGCTACATCGCCTATGAGCTCGCCGAAGCTTATCGACACCACGGCCTGCAGGTCACCTGGCTAATCCGCGGGCCACGTTTTTTGAGGCGAGTGCTCGACGAAGACGGCGGCGCACTGGTCGACGACATCGCCAAGGCGGCCGGCGTCGACATCAAGTACG
>DASYKL010000565.1:0-9121 GCA_035995405.1 Chloroflexota bacterium | reverse complement strand
TCACGTCCAGCGGGTCGAAGCGATTCTTGACCGGCTCGATCGGCAAGTTGTCGACCGGGTCCGCGCCAGCGGTCGCTTCAATGGTTGACGTGTTGCCGACGCACGTGTCGAGCAGCTCCGTCCAGCGCCCGCGGTGGTCGTGCCCGCGTGGCGAGGCACCTTTCTTGGTGTAGACAGCCAGCTCCGCGGCCCCTCTGCCGACGTGCTGTGCCGCGCGCATGACTCCTTCAGCCAGCCACTCGCCGCACCCCTCGCGGTACGAGATTTTTCGCAACAGCTCTGCCAGCGAGTCCTCGTCGTCCCACTTGAGATCCAGTCCATCCAGGTCGCGCTGTTTGTCCAGGATGCCTTTGTCAATGCACTCGAGCACCCAACCCAGCAGCCAGCCAGCTTCGTTCAGATCGAGGGCGTAGCGATCAGCCAGATTCGACAGCCAGAAAGCCGCGCTCTGATCGGTGATCCCGACTTGCGGTCCGAACGCCGCGAAGCCCTCGTACTCGGGCTCCTCCCCGACGTAGCCCTTCTTGCGGCCTTCGGTCATGCAGCCGGTGTGCAGGTGGTTCATGCGACACGCCCAACACGGCGTATGTTTGCCGTCGAAGTTCTCCCTGAACGTCAATCCATTCATCGCCTCGTGCTCGGGATAGATGTTGGTGGTGTAGTTGCGGACCGGCAGCGCGCCGATCGTTTGCATGTCACTCAGCCCGACCGCCGTCCCGCCCCGCGCCAGCCAGCGGTCACGGAACTCGTACGCGTGCTCGAACAGCGCGTCGGCATACTCGGTCAGGCGTTCCGGGTGTGCCACCGGCACCTGCTTCTTGCCTTTGGCTACGGCGATGCACTTCAACCGTTTGCTGCCCATGACCGCGCCGACGCCGTTGTGTGCCGCGACATGCCCCTGGTCACCCGCGATAGCCGCGAAGCGGACCAGGTGCTCACCAGCCTGTCCGATGCCATGGACGCTGAGCATGCGGAACTTGAAGCCAAGCTCCGCCAGCAATGCGCCTTCGGTCTCCCAGGTGTCCTTGCCGAGCAAATGGTCGGCCGATCGTAGCTCGAGGACACCGTCGGCAATGTAGAGATACAGCCACCGACTGGCTTGGCCCTGCAGGATGATGGCGTCGTAGCCGTTTTGCTTGAGATACGCGCCAAAGAAGCCGTTGGCCTGCGTCGCCCCCAGCATGTTGGTCATCGGCCCTTTGGTGACTGCCGAATAGGTTCCCGCGCCGTGGACTCTGGTGCCGGCCAGAGGACCCGCGGCGATGATCAAGCGGTTCTCCGGATCGTCCCATTCGACGCCTGCCGGTACCTCGTCGTACAGGATCTTGGCGCCCAGTCCCGTACCGCCTAACCACATCCGCGCGACCTCGGGCGTGAGCTCTTCGACGCCCATCTGCTCGCTCGTGAGATCGACGCGCAAGATGCGGCCCATGATGCCGCCCAGCAAGTCTGCAGAGGCATCGGCAAGGTGTGGCATGCGCCTAAGCGTACTTCGTTGTGACTGGCCTCACGCTACACAGGGGCGCCGCACGTTGCATACTCACAGAGATATGGACTCGAGTCTGATCGAGGTGGTCGTCGAGATTCCGCGGGGTAGCCGCAACAAGTACGAGCTCGATAAAAAACGAGGTGTGCTCGTCCTGGATCGGGTGCTGTATTCGTCGGTTCATTACCCGACCGATTACGGCTTTATCTCTGGCACCCTGGCGCTAGATCGTGACGCGCTCGATGCGCTGGTCGTCGTGGACGAGCCGACGTTTCCTGGCTGTCACCTGATTGCCCGTCCGATCGGCGTGCTCGATATGCAGGATGAGAAAGGGCCGGATCAGAAGATCCTGGCCGTACCGGTTGGCGATCCACGCTTCGCCAGTATTCGGGACTTGCATGACATCGATCAGCACTGGCTACGGGAGATCGAAAACTTCTTCCAGACGTACAAGGCGTTAGAAGACAAGTGGACAGACGTGGTCGGTTGGCAAGATGCTGCCGCTGCCGCGACCGCGATTCGCGCGGCGCGCGAGCTCTATGACCAGGTTCTGGTAAATGGGGGCGACTTGCCGTGAACACGCCGCCGATGAGTATCTGGATTTGCGCCTGGTGTGGCGGTGGCGCTGAGGATGAGCAGTCGCTGCTCGACCATCGCGAATGGTGCCTCGGCGACGGCCTCGCCAATACGCAGCTCCTGGAGGAAGTCGCCACGCGTGATGGTGAGCTGACCCAAGAAGCATTAGTGAAGGCCGCCAAAAAGCACCGCGACCGGGGTTAGTCGACGTCAGGCGATCGTTCGGCCGAGCGCCGAAAGGATCAACTCTTCGGCGAGCTTGGCGGTGCGGTTCTCGTGGTCATGGATGGGATTGACTTCGACCACTTCCATCGATGTGACCTGGCCGGCTGAGGCGAGCAGCTCCATCGCCAGATGGGCTTCGCGGTAGGTCAGGCCGCCCGGCCAGGGCGTGCCGACGCCGGGCGCTTCCAGGGGATCGACGGCATCCATATCGAAAGAGACGTGGATGCCGCCGGGGCCGCGCAAAAGCTCGATTGCTTCTTGCGTGACGGCCGTGACGCCACGTTGATCGATCTCGCTCATCGTGAACATGCGGATGCCCAGGTCGCGGATCAGCGCTCGTTCGCCAGGGTCGAGGGTGCGTGTGCCAAGCAGCACCACGCGGCGCGGATCGAGCTTGCGTTCGCCCCATCCCAGGCGAGCCCCGAGTCCCGCGTGACCGAGCATGGCCGCCACAGGCATGCCATGGACATTGCCGCTCGGCGTGGTAGCTGGCGTATTGATGTCGCCGTGCGCATCGATCCACAGCACGCCGACGTCGCCCCACACATCCAGCAGCCCAGCGACGGTGCCCATGGCAATGGCGTGATCGCCGCCAAGGACCAGCGGGAACCCACCGCTGCTGGCGATCTGAGCGACAGCTGAACGGAGATCCAGGCAGGCGTTTTCGATGAGCTCGGCGAATTTCGCGCGGGGATTGCCAACGTCGCCGCTTTCCGGGCCCGGGACCGGAATGTTCTGGTGGTCGGTCACCTGCAGCCCCATCGCCAGCAGGTCGTGCTCCAGACCGGCATAGCGAATCGCATATGGCCCCATATCGACACCCCGACGGCCGGCGCCCAGGTCCATGGGCACGCCGACAATGCCGACTTCGCGTGCCATGCGTCGCTCAGCGGACGGCGGGTGGCTGCTCGCCCGCCTCGTAGTTGTAAAAGCCGCGGCCGGTCTTGCGGCCCAGGTAGCCCGCGGCCACCATCTGACGCAGCAACGTCGGCGCCGCGAAGCGCGATTCTTTGAACTCCTCGAACAGCACGTCGGCGATGTACAGCGTCGTATCCAGACCGACGAAGTCGAGCAACGTGAACGGGCCCATCGGATAACTCGTGCCCAGCATCATGCCGACGTCGATGTCCTCTTTGGACGCGAAGCTTTGCTCGAGCATGCGGATGGCTTCGGTCAGGTACGGGATCAGCAAAAAATTGACGATGAAGCCGCCGCGGTCCTTGCTGACAATAATTCGCTTGCCCAGGCTCTCGCCGAACCGCGTGGCGGTCTCGAGCGTCTCGTCCGAGGTGGTCAGCGTGCGCACGTACTCGATGAGTCGCATCACCGGGACAGGGTTCATGAAGTGCATACCCAGAACTCGGTCGGGACGCTGCGTGGCGGTCGCCATCTGGATGATCGGTATCGACGACGTATTGCTGGCAAGAATGGCGTGCGGCGGACAGATCTGGTCAAGCTCGGCGAATGTCTTCTTTTTGATGGCGGCGTTTTCGGTGGCCGCCTCGATGACGAGGTCGCAGTCTTTGAAGTCGGCCAGGGAAGTGGTGCCGCGGAGCCGCCCCACAGCCTGCTCGTGAGTAGCGGCGTCGAGCTTCCCGCGCTCAACGGCGGCGGCCATCGACCTCTCGATCCGCTGGCGGCCTTTCGCCAGCAGGTCGTCATTCATCTCGCGGACGAGAGTCATATAGCCAGCGCGAGCGCACACTTCGGCGATGCCAGAGCCCATCAGCCCGCAGCCGACGACACCAACAGTTCGGATGGTCACGTGAGTGTTGAGTGTAAAACCTCCGCTGGATGACAGCCTGGGGCGACGTGCTGGCCACGATTGGCCCACCGCTAGGCGGCTCGACGTCGAGAGGCGCGCGAGTCGCAGAGGTCCAAAGCGTGGCGCGTCGGCCGCCAGCAATGGCGCTCGATTGGCGCGCGGCAGTCCTGGCTTTGGCTGGCGTGCTGCTCACGTTTGCGGCGCCAGTGCATCGCGTGGACCTGCTTGCCATCGGCGTGTTGGCGACGTTCGTTGGCGTCTTCTGGTCACCCCTGGTCGGGCCCACGCTCATCGGCGCCAGCTTGCCGTTCTTCTTTTTTGCTCGCCAGATCGTCGGGCCGCTGGGCGTAACGCCACCTGGCCTGGTACTGATGCTGACCTGGCTCGTCGTCCTCGTTCGCTTTCGTCGGCTCAGCCTGGCCTGGCCCAGGACCGCCTACGACCTGCCGCTGGCGCTGTTTCTGGTGGCGGCGTTGCTCTCGCTCCTGGTGACCGAATACCCGTTGTTGAGCGTCCGCGAGCTGCGCGCGCTGATCCTCGAACCCGTGTTGTTCTTCTGGCTGCTGCACGTGCTGCGCGGGAGTGCTCCGTTTGCGCTGGCCGGCTTTCTCGTCGCTGCCACGATCACTGCGCTGGCCGCGATTGCCCAGATTCCGCTGCACGTCGGTGGGACTACCGCCGAGGGCGTGAGACGGGCGCAAGCCTGGTATCCGTCGGCCAACCACCTGGCACTGATGCTCGGACGAGCGCTGCCATTCCTGCTGGCGGCGGCGCTGGGTGGGCTGGGGCGCTGGCTGTGGCTGCCCGTGGCAATCGTCGGCGGCGGACTGCTGCTGACGTTTTCCAGCGGCGGCTGGCTGGGCGGCACGGCAGCGGCGATGGTCGTCGCGCTGGTGCTCGGTCGCCGTCGCCTGGCGGTCCGGGCCGGCGCCGCCGCCGCCGCGGTGCTGGTCGTCGTGAGTGGCCTGGCCATCGCCGGCATCCTGCCCGAACGACTCAGTCCCTTGCGCCAGACGAGTGGCTTACGACTCGACCTGTGGTTGTCGACGCTGCAGATGATCCGCGACCGTCCGGTGCTTGGCGTCGGCCTCGACAACTTCGCCTACCTGTACCAACAGATCTACCTGCGAGAAGGCGCGGCGGCCGAGCCCAACCTGTCGCACCCGCACAACTGGCTGCTTCATTTCTGGGTCGAACTTGGCCTGCTGGGTCTGGTGGCGTTTGGGGGCTTGCTGTTCCGCTTCGGCACACTGGCCCGCGTCGCACTGACACAGTCGAGCACGCGCTGGGTGGTGGCTGGGGCATCAGGTGCCATGGCCGACGTCCTCAGCCACGGCTTCATCGACAACAGCTACTTCGTGGTCGACCTGGCGTTTCTGTTCTGGCTGGCCCTGGCTCTCGTCGTCAACGGAAGAGCCAAGGGTAGAATCGACCCCACGTGAGAGCCATTGTTACGGGAGGAGCCGGCTTCATCGGCTCCCATCTGTGCCAGCGACTGGTGACAGATGGCTGGTCGGTGACCTGCATCGACAACTTCGCCTCGGGCATGCGACGGAACGTTGCCGGCCTACTCGAGCACCCCAGCTTTTCGTTGATCGAACAGGACGTTTCGGCTGGACCGCTGTCGGACGATCTAGCGGCCGACCGCTACTTCCACATGGCCAGTCCGGCCAGTCCGAACCCGCATACCCCGCGCAGCTATATGGCTTTGCCGCTGGAGACCGCGCGCGTCAACTCAATTGGCTTGCAGCACGTGCTCGACCTGGCCAAACGCAACGGCGGGCGCGTGCTGTTTGCGTCGACCTCGGAGATCTACGGCGACCCCCAACAACATCCCCAGCGTGAGGATTACTGGGGCAACGTCTCATCAACCGGACCACGCAGCTGTTATGACGAGGCCAAGCGCTTTGGCGAAGCGCTCAGCATGATTTACGTGCGCTCGTACGGTGTTGACGCGCGGCTGATCCGCATCTTCAACACGTACGGCCCGAACATGGATCCTGAGGACGGGCGGATGCTGCCCAACTTCATCACCCAGGCGCTGGCCAACAAACCGTTGACGATTTATGGCGACGGCCAGTTCACCCGTTCGTTGTGCTATGTGCAGGACCTGCTCAGTGGACTACTGGGGGTGATGGAGACCGACCGACCCGACGCGGCTGGCAGACCGTACAACCTGGGCAACCCGGAGGAGCACACGATTCTCGAATATGCCAAGATGGTGCTCGAGCTGATTCCGTCAAGCTCATCCGAGATCATCTACATGCCACCCGTGCCCGACGATCCGAGTCGACGACGACCAGACATCGGTCGCGCCACATCTGAGTTGAGCTGGGCGCCCAGCGTGCCGCTACGCGAAGGTCTGTCCAGAACGATCGCCTACTTCCGCGAGGTCACCGCCGCGACAGGCGGCGCTCATTGAGCGTCGTCGCTCGTGCGAGCGTCCCACGACGCCCATCGTTAGCAGGTCTCGCCTGGGGACTCCTGGCGCTCGGCCTCGGCGTGGCAGTGACCTTACCGGAGCCACAGCTAGCGCTGCTGGGCGTACTGGCTCTCATCGCCGCGACCGTGGCGCTGATTCAGCCACTCGCCGCGCTGCCACTGCTGCTGTTCGCCGTGCCATTTGGCGGTCTGGCGCGCGGCGGTGGCAGTGATCCATCGTCGACGACGACCGACCTGTCCTTCGGGGCAGCCGAGCTGCTCGTGGCGTTGCTGGCCGCTGTCTGGCTCGCGCGCGGGGTGCGCCGCCACGAGCTGAGCGTTCGTGCGGGTTGGATCGCGGTGCTCGTGCTGGCGATGATTACCCTGGCACTGCTGTCGATCGGCTACGCCAACGACAAGTCGCTGGCAATCAAAGAGTCTTTGAAGTGGCTGGAGCTGCTGTTGGCGCTGGTCATCGTGGTCGACCTGGCCCGCGAGGTGCATGCCACCCGCTGGGTCATTGGAGCGATGTTCGTTGCAGGAGCCGCCGAGGCGAGCTACGGCGCATTTCAATTCGTGACCGACAGCGGCCCGTCGACGTTCGCGCTGCAGGGTGCACTACGTGCGTTCGGCCACTTCGACCAACCGAATCCGTTCGCTGGTTATCTGGCGACGATGCTGCCACTGGCGGTCTGCATGGCGCTCTGCCGGGACAATCCGCGGCGCTTTCGCCTGCTCGCGACGGGCGCCAGCGCGCTGCTTGCGCTGGGCATCGCGCTCAGCCAATCGCGCGGCGCGTGGCTAGGCGTCGCCGTCGCTGCGACCTGCTTGCTCCTGGCCTGGAGCGAACGGACACGGCGGCTCCTGATCCCGCTCGGCGTTGGTCTGGGGGTCACCCTGCTACTGGCCCTGTCTGGGGTGCTCCCGGCGACGATTCTCGACCGACTCTCGCAGGCCGTCGAATACTTCGGTGTCTTCGATGTGCGGACCGTCGAGGTCACGAGCGAGAACTGGGCAGTCGTGGAGCGCATGGCTCATTGGCAGGCAGGGTGGTACATGTTCCAGGATCACCCGTGGCTGGGCGTCGGCGCCGGCAATTACGCGGATGCCTATGCGTCCTATTTCATTGGCAGCTGGCGAGAAGCACTGGGCCACGCTCACAACTACTACCTGAACATGTTGGCTGAGCTGGGCATTCTGGGAGGTAGCGTTTTGCTGCTGCTGCTGGGAGTCATCTTTCGACAGTTCGGCGGCGCTTTGATCCGGTCTGAGCCGCAACGGGCTCACTTCGCGCGGGCCTTACTCGCAGGCGTCTTCGGCGGCTTGATCGTGTTTTGTGTCCACAACCTGTTCGACAACCTGTTCGTTCACAGCGTGAACATCCAGATCGGCGTGCTATTCGGATTGGGGCTACTCGCCGTGGACCAGTTGAAACCGATGGGTCCGTATCGGGCAATGCCGTGAGCGCGCCGATCTTGAGCAATGAAGCGGCTGACGAGTTGGAGACGCCGTTGGTTGAGGCGAGCCGGCCGCCGGCTCTCGGGAAGCGGTTCTTCAACGCCCGTACGCTGCTGTCGTTCGGGCTCGGCTTCGGCATCCTGGCATTCCTGTTCACGCGCGTCCAGATCGATGTCGGGGCGATTTTCGACTGGGTACGGCAGGCCAATCCGCTGCTGCTGGCAGCCGCGTTCATCGTCTTCTACGCCACGTTCCCGGTGCGTGCCTGGCGCTGGCGGCGCCTGCTCGACAACGTCGAGGTCAGGACGCACGAAGAAGGTGTCAAACGGCAAGGCATCGGTGCGCTGTCCGAGATCATCTTTCTGGGCTGGTTCGCGAACTGCATCGTGCCCGCCAAACTCGGCGACGCCTACCGCGCCTATCTGCTGAAGGTCAATGCCAACGTGTCGTTTTCGACGACCATCGGGACGATCTTCGCCGAGCGCATCATCGATATCGTCGTGTTGTTCCTGCTGATGCTGGCGGCAACGGGCCTGTCATTCGGCCGCGTCGTGCCTGGCGAGGTCCTGGTATTGATGCAGATCGGCTTCGCGCTGGTCGTGCTGGTCGTCGTAGGCGTAGTTGGCATGCGACCCTTACGCCCGTTGATCGAGCGCGTACTGCCGTCACGCTTGCATGAGCAGTACGCCCGCTTCGAGCACGGAACGCTGAACTCGTTCAGGGGCATTCCTGGTCTGGTGGCGTTGACGGGCCTGGCCTGGGCTGGCGAAGTGGCGCGCCTGTACCTGGTCACGTTGTCACTCGGGCTGAACGGCATCGCCCAAAGTGTGATCGTGTTCGTCGCCCTGGCAGCCGCACTCATGACTACTTTGCCGTTGACCCCGGCTGGTCTTGGCTTTGCCGAAGGGGCGATCGTCGGCGTGCTCCTGCTGGCCAAAGATGCTGGCCTCGCGCCAGGGGTGGACGAACATGCGGCCGCGAGCATCGCGCTGCTCGACCGTGGCATCAGCTACTGGAGCTTGATCGCCGTGGGACTCGTGGTTTATCCGTTGAGCCGACGCAAGTAAGTACCGACGGCACGGCATGCGCATAGCTATCGATTATTCGGCCGCCGTGAACCAGCGCGCCGGAGTAGGGCGTCTGGTCCGCAATCAGGTGCTCGCCCTGGCCGAGCTCGACCACGACAACGA
>DASYKL010000564.1:0-19711 GCA_035995405.1 Chloroflexota bacterium | reverse complement strand
GTTAGCCCCACGGCTGCGTTCGTTGGTCCCGCCCGAGTGCCTTTTTGTCGCCGAGAGCGGCATCTCGCAACCGGAGCAGATTGCCGCGCTGGTCAACGCCAACGCGGATGCCGTGTTGATCGGCGAGACGCTGGTTCGTGCGGCCGACCCAGGCACACGCTTGCGGGAGTTCGTGACCGCTGGCCGTACCGCGCAGGTCGGCGTATGACGCTGGTCAAGGTGTGCGGCTTGCGCAGCCTGGCCGACGCGCGCGCCGCCCTCGACGCGGGTGCCAACCTGCTCGGCTTTATCTTCTGGCGGCCAGGCAAACGCTATATTGCTCCGCTCAACGCAGCCCAGATCGTGACGACGCTGCGTGAGGAAGGCCACGCGTTCGAGGCCGTCGGCGTGTTCGTTGACCCGTCGCTCGCCGAAGTGGAAGAAGCCACCACGGTGTGTCCGCTGGATTATGTGCAGTTGTCCGGCGATGAACCAGCCGAGCTGGTCGCGGCCATGCCGCGGCCGACCATCAAAGCCATTCACGTCCGTCGAGGCGAGGAAACGGCAGCCGTGGGGCTGGTCGAGACGAACGCGCTCGGTGCGCAGCGCTATCTCCTGGACACGCATGCCGACGGCTTGCCCGGCGGTACTGGCGTCGCTTTTGACTGGGCCGCGCTGCGGCTCATTGGACCCCGCTGTCTGGTGGCTGGCGGACTGCGGACTGAGAACGTGGCCAGTGCACTGTTGATTCTGTCGCCGCTCGGCGTAGACGTCAGCAGCGGCGTCGAATTTCCCGGCGGGGGTAAAGATCCGTCCCTGATTCAAGCCTTTGTGGAGGCCGTGCGAACCTATGACTACGCTCAGCACTAGCATTCCCGCCGCGGCACGAGGCCGGTTTGGCCCATACGGCGGCCAATATGTGCCAGAAACGATCATGCCCGCGCTCGAGGAGCTCGATGCTGGCTTCCGTGCTTCGCTGGTCGACACGGCTTTCCAGGACGAGCTGCAGCGTCTGCTGCGGACGTATGTCGGCCGACCCACGCCGATCTATGAAGCGGCCCGCTTCGCCGAGCGCATCGGCTCCGGGCCGATCTGGCTCAAGCGCGAAGATCTGGCCCACACGGGTGCGCACAAGATCAACAACGCCGTCGGACAGGGTCTGCTGGCCCAGCGCATGGGCAAGCGGCGCATCATCGCCGAAACCGGCGCCGGACAGCACGGCGTCGCTAGCGCCACCGTGTGCGCCATGCTCGGCATGGAGTGCGTCGTCTACATGGGTGAAGAAGACATGCACCGCCAGGCGCTGAACGTCTATCGCATGCGTCTGCTGGGCGCCGAAGTACGTCCCGTGACGGCTGGCACCCGAACCCTGAAAGACGCTATCAGCGAGGCCTTTCGCGATTGGGTCACGACGATCGAGACCAGCTACTACCTGATCGGATCGGTCGTTGGACCACACCCGTACCCGGAGATCGTGCGGACGTACCAGGCGGTGATCTCGACCGAAGCGCGAGCGCAATCGTTGACCGACATCGGTCGTTTGCCAGACCGCGTTGTGGCGTGCGTCGGCGGTGGTTCTAACGCGATCGGCTCGTTTGCCGCGTTCGTCGACGATCCGTCGGTCGAACTGATCGGCGTCGAGGCTGGCGGACGGGGTCCAGGTCTGGGCGACAACGCCGCGACGCTAGAGACAGGTCGACCGGGCATCTTGCATGGCGCGCACTCCTATGTGTTGCAGGATGCCGGCGGTCAAATTGCCAATACGCACAGCGTTTCGGCTGGCCTCGACTACCCGGGCGTCGGGCCGGAGCACGCCTACCTGAAGGATCAGGGCCGCGTGAAATACACATCCATCGGCGACACCGACGCGCTCGATGCCTTTTTCTTGCTGACCCGCAGCGAAGGCATCATGCCCGCGCTCGAACCAGCGCATGCGCTGGCCTGGGTCAAAGCCAACCCCTCACCTGGAGTCACCCTGGTCACGCTGTCCGGACGCGGCGACAAAGACATCCACACCGTCGCCAATGCGTCGGGCCACGCGGAGTACCTGGCGTGACGGCGCGTTTCGCCGCGACATTTGAGCGTCTGCGAGCCAAAGGTGAATGCGGCGTATTTCCGTATCTGACCGCCGGTTTTCCCGACGTGGCAACGAGCCAAGCTCTGGCTACGGCGGCCCTCGAGGCCGGCGCCGATGGCTTCGAGATCGGCGTGCCGTTCTCCGATCCGTTGGCTGATGGTGCGACGCAGCAGCGGGCCAACGCCCGGGCCCTCGACGGCGGAGCGACGCTCGACACGGCACTCGACCTGGTGCGGTTCATTCGGCAGCAAGCGCCGCAAGCGCCCGTTGCCTTGATGTCGTATTACAACCCGCTGCGGCAACGCGGCGACGAACGGGTGTCGCTGGAGCTCGCAACGGCGCAAGCGGATGCGGTGATCGTGCCCGACTTGCCGGTCGAAGAGTCAGCCACCCTGCGCACCGCACTGGCGGCTGCGGGATTAGGCTTGGTGCCGATGCTGGCGCCGACCAGTCGCAGTGCCCGTATCGCCGCGGTCTCCGCGCTCGAGCCGGTCTGGATTTACTGCGTCGCGCTGGTCGGCGTCACCGGTGCCCGACAAGACATCTCGGCCGCCCTTGGCACTTTTTTGAGCAGCGTCCAGACGGCAACGTCGTCGCCATTGATCGTGGGCTTCGGCATTTCACAAGCTGACCACGTGCGGCGGGCGGCCCGCTTCGGGGCTGCCGGCGTGATCGTCGCCAGTGCGCTGACCGATCTGGTCGAGCACGCGGCTGATCCGGTGGCCGCGACCCGTGATTTCGTGCGCGAGCTGAAGCAGGCTGCCGCGGCTGTGCCAAACTGAGCTCGTTGCCTCACGTCACGGAGCGTCCGCCGCGGGACCGTCCAGGCGGTGCAGTACAGCTGCAGCTGCACCTGGACACGTTCGATGGTCCCCTCGAGCTGCTGCTCATGCTGATCGAGCAGCGCCGCCTGCCGATCACTCAGGTGAGCCTGGCCCAGGTGGCCGACCAGTACCTGGCCCAGGTGCACGCGCTGCCGGCGCTGGACGCGGACTTGCTGGCTGACTTCCTGGTGATTGGCGGCAAATTGTTGCTGCTGAAATCTCGAGCCCTGCTGCTCACGGAGGAGCCGGACCCCGAGGTCGAAGAGGTGGCCTCTGATCTCGCCGAGCGCCTGGCCACCTATCGCGTCTTCCGCGCCGCGGCGGAGGTCTTGCGAGAGCTCGAACAGCGCGGCGAGCGGATGTACCCGGCGACGCGCGAGCCGCTGATCAGCACAGCACCGCCACCACTGGCGGCACTCGGCCCCGACGACTTGCTCAATGTCTGGAAGCGTTTTCTGAAAGAGCCGACGAACGGCCAGATCGAGCTGCCCGCGGTAACCCGCGCCAGCGTAGACGCGCGCCGCGCGAGCATCCTGGACGCACTGCGGACAGAGCGCGAGGTCTCGTTTCGCGCCATGGCCGGTGAGACGATTGACCTGGTGGTAGCGACCTTCCTGGCCGTCCTGGAGCTTTTTCGGCGCGGGCTGATCCACGTAGCCCAGCCCACCCTGTTCGGCGACCTGATCCTCAGCCGCCTCGGCTAGTCGATCCCACTCGCTCTGGCATTGGCGACAAAGACGCGAAGCGGCGTTGGCGGCTCAACTTGACCGAATTGCCGGCGCGTTGGTGGCCCAGCATTGAACGCGTGTTCTCCTGTTGATAGGATCGCTTCAGGTTTAGGCGCCTCGACCAGCTCGTTCGACAACTGCATCCATCCAGATCTGACCTGGGGGACACAGCATGCCCAACAGTGCGCGGGCGCTGGGGCAGGACGGGCTTCGACTGCGGTCGCGACGAGTGCGTTCGGACAGATCACAAGGTCTGTCGCTGTCGTTCTTCGTCTGCCTGCTCGCAGCCGCAAGCCTGATCGGCTTCGTTGGCGCAAGCGTTCCGGATACTGACCTCCGCTTTCCCACCATTTCCCTTTCAGTCGCGGGTGCCGTACCCGACCTATCGCTCCCTGCGTGGCCAACGTCCACAACCAAGCCGCCCAATCCCGAGGAGCAACGCTACCTCGAGGCACTCCTGCCGCTCCACCTCAGCCTGCAGCAAAACGCGCTGCTGGTTGGCTTTTCGGCCACCGTCTACCGGACCGGTGAAATCGACCGACTCGAGCTCAAGCGTCGTCTCGACAGCGGCCTCGCGACCTATCGGCGGATCGAAGATCAGGTCCGCGCGCTCGAGCCCCCGCCCCAGCTGCAAACCCCCCAGGACCGCTATCTGACTGCCGTCCGGCTCTTGCAGCAATCAGCGATCGAGATGCTCAAAACAGGCGACGATGGCGACCCGCTCCACCTGAGCCACGCAACGCCGCTGAGTCTGGATGCCTTAGCTCGACTGCACGTGCTGGGGGACCGCTTCTGGCCAGCCAGTTAGCCCAGGTCGCGCAACACTTCGAGCAATTCGCGCGGCGTGCTTGCCAGGTGCACCCGACCTCCATGTGCCGCACCAACGGCCTCGGCTGACACGCCGTCGAGCGTCGTCCGACCATCAAAGCCGAATGGACCTCGAGGCAACACGACGTCCTCGACGTCTCTCGGCAAGGCCCGCAGTGCGGCCATCAGATCCTGGCCCGTCAGCAATCCAGAAACGGTCACGCCGTCGCCGAAGAACGTGTTCTCGACGATCTCGACTCGCGGTCGCCAGCCAGCGTAGGTTTGCCACGCGTCGGCCATGCGCTCAAGTGCGGGCGCAGCCAATCTGCCCGTCAACCAGGCCACGCTGCGCCTGCCCGGGACCGCGCCGGGCGTGCGATTGAGCAGTAGCTGCCACTCGTCCAGCATGGTGCGCAGCAACCCCACCCCGTTCGACAGCACCGGCGCGCCATCGTAAGCGGCCAGTGACGGAACTTCATCGCGGCCGGCGAGCAGATACAACTCGTCGCTGGGGTAGACAAATCCGACGCCGAGCGTCCGGCGCAGCGCCGTCTGCCAACCTTCGCACTGCTCGACGGTCTGCCGCGCTTCGTCGGAGGTCGGTCGCCGAATGTTCTTGACGCGTGAGTAGCGAGTCAGGCCGACCGGCACCACGGACAGGCTGCGGACCGCCGGGTACAGCGCCGCAAGCTCAGTGATGGTGCGGTCGAGCACGGCGAGGTCGTTGATACCCGCGCACAGGACGACCTGAGCATTGACTTCGATGCCGAGCGACGCCAGGCGTCTCAGCTGCGGCAGGACGGGCGGTGCGTGGCGGTTATTGAGCAGGACGCGGCGCATGTCCGGGTCGGTGGCGTGGACAGACACGTTTAGCGGCGTGAGCTTCTGGTAGCCGAGGCGGGCCCAATCGTCTTCATTGAGGTTGGTGAGCGTCAGGAAATTGCCCCACAGAAACGAGTAGCGATAGTCGTCATCGAAGACATAGAGCGTCTCGCGCAAGCCACTGGGTAGACCGCGAATGAAGCAGAACTCGCAGTGGTTGTTGCACTCGCGAATGCCGCCTGGGACTGGATCTGCAAGGCTGAGCGCGGCGGCGTCGAGTGGCTCGTCCACCTGCAGAGCGATGCGCTCCCCATTTGGGCGCTCAATGTGGATCGATCGCGCGGCGGGCAGCTCGAGCTGCAGGTCGATGACGTCACGGGGGACGAGGCCGTCGATGGCCAACAGCCGATTGCCAGGGCGGACGCCGAGGCGAAAGAGGGCCGAGTCAGGCTCGATGTCGCCAACGATGAGACCGGGCGCCGCGGCGTCGGAAATAGACGCGAGTAGCGTCGCCGGATCGTCCACTGCCTGTGTACTGCCCGGAGGGCTTTTGGCGCGGGCCATTCGACGCATCTGCTGCATCATGCCGAATCACGCGTCTGCGGCGCCGTGTTTGCGCCCCGTTCGCGGGCCAGCTCGACGATTCGCTGGATGACGGCGTCGGCCGAGACACCTTCGGTATCGATCTCAATCGCATCCGCCGCGCGGGTCATCGGCGCAACTGCCCGTGCTGCATCATGCCGGTCGCGGCCGCGCATAGCGGCCAGGACGTGGTCGTAGTCCGCACCGGTCTGGGCTGCCCGTCGGCGGGCGCGTTCTTCGACGCTCGCGTTCAGCCAGATCTTGAGCGGCGCCTCTGGCGCGATGACGGTACCGATGTCGCGCCCAGCCATGACTAGCCCCGGCGGCTGGATGAGCGCGCGCTGGGCGGGCCGCATCGCCTCGCGCACCGCGCCATGGGCCGAGACCGCAGACACTGCCGCATCGACGGCTGGCTGATGCAGCTCGGCGGTGATGTCGTTGCCGGCCTGAAAGACTCGGCCGGTCGAGTCGACGTCGATGTCGATGTCCAGGCGGTCGACAAGAGCCGCCAGCGCCGCGCCGTCGGTCGGCGGGATGGCGTGCTGCTGAGCCAGCCACGTCAGCACGCGGTACAGCAGACCGGTGTCGAAGTAGCGCAAACCAAGCTGCCGCGCCGCGCCGAGGCCGACGCTGCTCTTGCCCGAGGCGGCTGGACCGTCCAACGCGATGACGAACGGCGCCGCTGGCGTCGTAAGGGCGGCACTCACGTCGACAGGCCGACGGCGGAGCGAAGCGCGTCGACCTCGCGGGGGCGCACGGCGCGGAATTGACCTGGTTCGAGGTCTCCCAGCTGCAGCGGGCCGATGCGCACGCGTTGCAGGCGCTCGACGTCGCAGCCGAGGACCGCCAGCATGCGCCGCACCTGGCGTTGCCTTCCTTCGTGCAGGACAACCCTGACGATCGTCCCACGCGGCGTGTCTCTGACCACGTTGGCTCTGACCGCGCGGGCCATACCGTCGTCGAGCTCGACACCGCGGCGTAGCTCAGCCAGGTAGGACTCGCCGAAATCGGGACACGTCACCAGAACGTGGTACTCCTTCTCGATTCCGAACCGGGCGTGGGTCAGTCGAAAAGTGAGCTCTCCGTCGTCGGTCATCAAGACCAGGCCTTCCGAGTCAATGTCCAACCGTCCGACGGGGTACAGCCGCTGGTGAGCGTGGACGAGCTCGACAACCGTCGGCCGGCCTTCCGGGTCGTGAGCGGTGCTGACCACGCCGAGCGGCTTGTTCAGCGCCACGTACTGATGGGCGGCTTCGGCTCTGGAAACTGGCCGGCCATCGACCTCGATGCGGTCGGTAGCGGGGTCGACCTGAGTGCCGAGCTCCTCGACGACGGTGCCATTGACGCGGACGCGGTGGTCCTTGATCATGCGCTCGGCGGCGCGCCGTGAGGCGACCCCGGCGTGGGCGAGGACTTTGTGCAGCCGCTCTTTCATCCGAGGTAAGCGTCGCGGATATGTTCGCAGCGCAGCACGTCGCCGTTGAGGTCCAGCTGGATAGCGACGACGTCGAGTCGCCAGTGGCGCTCCATGAGGTCATTGGTCATGGCGTACGTGGCGAGCCCATGACTCATGCGGCGCAGCTTCCACCACGTCACGGCTTCCTCCGGTGCCTCGAGGTCGAAGTCTGTGCGCGTCTTGACCTCGACGGCGACGATGTCGCCGTCGTGCTCGATGACCAGGTCAATCTCGCCGGGGTCAGAGCGGAAGTTGCGCGCCAGGATCGTCGCGCCAGCCTGGACGAGGGTTGACTCCGCGAGCTGCTCGCCCCACTTGCCGAGGTCGACGTTATGCCTGCTCACGCGCGGGGACGCGGCCTACCTGGTGTGGCCGGCTCCTGATCGTCGAGCTGTTTCATACAAGTGCAGGGAATGCCTCCTCGAGGCTGGCGACGGTTGCCTCGGCTGCTTCGGTCTGGGCGTTGTCCAGCTGGACGATCAGATCGTCCAGGGTTGTCGGCTGGAGGAGGAACGTCCGGACGGGGGCGTAGCCGGTGCGGTGATGGCGGGTCAGGCCGTGCTCGCGCAAGCCCTGCAGATGATGACGAGTGGCGTAGCCGACATTGTGTTCCCAGCCATAGCCTGGGTAGCGCTGGGCGAGCTTGACCATCAATCGGTCACGCGTCACTTTGGCCACGATGGACGCCGCGGCGATCGCATAGGACAGCGCATCGCCATCCACGATGGCCGTGTGCGGCCCGAGATCGATCTCTTTGATCTCGCGACCATCGATCAGCGCGTGATCGTAGCCGCCGACCCGTTTCAGTGCCCGTGACATGGCTAAATGGGAGGCGCGCAGAATATTCAGCTCGTTGATCTCGGTGACCGACGCCGCGCCAACACCGACGGCGGCAGCGCGATTGATGATCTCATCGAACAGCCGCTCGCGCTGCTGCAGCGATAGCGTTTTCGAATCGCGTACGCCCGCGATCTTGCGACAGTACGGCTTGACCACGAGCGCCGCCGCGACGACCGGTCCGGCCAGACAAGCCATGCCGACTTCATCCACGCCTGCCACACGTCGCGCTCCGGCTCGCCAGAGCGCCCACTCGCGGGCAAGCGTGGGCACGATCATGCGCTGGAGCGTGCCTCGCGCGACGGATTGGGCGTGCGACGCTCTTTGATACGCGCCGCTTTGCCGGTCAGCCCGCGCAAGTAGTACAGCTTGGCGCGCCGAACCTTGCCGCGACGCGTCACTTCGACCTTCTCGACGCGCGGCGACTGGAACATGAACGCACGCTCGACACCGATCCCGTGGGCAATCCGCCGCACGCGAAAGCTGCCGTCAATATTGTTGGGCTTCTTGACCTCGAGCACCACCCCTTCGAACATCTGGGGTCGCTCGCGATTGCCCTCCACCACCCGCACGTGGACGCGGACAGTATCGCCCGGACGAATCGCGGGCATGTCGCTGCGGCGCGAAAGCTGCAGCAGATCAGCAAGTTCAGGCATAGCTCGTTGGGTACCTGGGCCGAGTATACCCGACGGACTTGTGGGGTTAGCCAGGTTGGCATGCTGCCAGTCTGCGCGGCAGGGCGTCACGCAAAGCGTCACGCGACGGGCGAGAAGCGTCATGGCGATGTCACAAATGGGGTCACGGGGCGCGGCGGCGGCGGGCTCTGGCCGTCCGCCGAGGAGGGCGTGGCGCGGAGCCCAGCTCACCCGCCAGGCGGGCCGCTGCCGTGCGCAGATCGCGCAGCCGTTCGGGTGGGAACTGGCGCTCCAGGCGCTCTTGCAGCGCGGCCGAACCTTCGAGCTCCGCCAGACGCTCGGGCCGGACGCTGGCGAACGCCAGCAAGCTCACCAGCAAAAACTCCAGCACCTGCTCGTCGACCAGCCCGGCATAAGCGCGGCGCGAGTCAGACGACAGGCGCAGCGCGGCGTCCACACGCGGCAGATGGTTCGCCTCACGCAACGCGGCAGCCAGCTCCAGCGCATCAGCGGCGGCTACCTCGATGACCGTCGGACTCAGGCGATCACGGAGAAAACCGCGGACCCGCTCGTCGGCCGCAGCCTCATCGAGCTCGGCGGCTGTACGCCCTTCCAGCAACACAGCGGGCCGCACCGTCAGCGCGCCGAAGCGCTGCTGCCAGGTGCTCAGACGCTCCTCTAGAGCGGCCGGGAGGTGTCGTTGGGTCAGCCGCTGCAGCAGCGCGCGACACTCGGCCAGCGAGCCGCCCCCACCTAACGCCGTGGCGACGTGGGCTTGGACCAGGTGATAGCGCGACGGCCGGCTGCGCTCGCGCAAGACCAGGTAGCGCTCGGCGTCGAGCAACGTCCCCAGCGCCGCGCGCGGCGGTGCCAGGAGCTCGGCCGCGCCATCCCAGGCGCATGGGTCGGCCGCCCGGGCTTCGAGCGGCGCCCGCCGCACCACCCGCGAACCGTCCACCGACGCGCCGACCAGCCCCAGCCAGTACAGCGGCCCGAGCAGCACGTAACGCACCAGTGGCGCCTCGAGCTGCGCCCAGCCGAGTGACTCGGCCAGCACCAGGCCGCGCGGCGACAACTGCTCGCGCACGACATTTGGTCTGGTGCGCTCCAGCCAGGCGCTGACCGCATCCACAGCCAGCCACTCGCCAGCTGGCAGATCCTCAATGGCTTCGAGCAACGCCGCACGTAGCGGCAGCGGAGCGGCGAGCTCGGCGGCCTCAGCCAGCCCAAGCTGGGCCAGCTCCAGAAAACCGCGGTCGCGGCGATACGCGCGCCACAAGCGATCCGCTAGCGCAGGTGGATCATCGAGCACCCGCGTCAGCGATGGGCCGCTGGACAATGCGCCGTCAGTCTGGCGGACGATCAACCCCGCCGACTCCGCCAGATGCTGCAAGAACTTCCAGCGTGCATCCCAGGGCCAACCGCCCGGCTCTTCCGACCACGCCCTGACATCGGCTTCCAGGCTGGCGCCGCGGCGGTTCAGCGTACTGGCAATACAGAACAGGCTGAATGCCGGGTCGCTGGCCCGTCGTTCCCAGGCCGGCGGTGAAGCGTCTTCGAGCGGCGGGCCGCTGTCAGGAAGCGGTGGCGGCAGCAGCGCCAGGATTTCTTCTGGCGCGGCAAAGACTTCACCACGCAGCGGTCCGGCGGCGGCGAACACGCGAAACAGCAGGCCGCGTTCAGCCAGGCTCTCCGCCGCACCCGGAAAATCGCGATCCGCGAGCTGGCCGCGGACTTCGCCTGCCTCGTTGGCCCGCGCGAGCGTCAGGACGGCGCGCTCATCCGCACCTAAACCGGCCAGCAGCGAACTGAGCAAGCCTGGTGAGGCGAAACGTTCGGCGAGCCGGTCGAGCAGCTCGGAGCGTGTGGCGCTGTCGTCGTGCGGCAGCCCGTGGCTGTCCGCCATGCGGCGCAGGACGGCCGTCGCCGTCTCGTCGAGCGCCTCAGCCAGGCGCATCGGTGCACCACAGGTGCTGAGGGAGCGGACGCCCCCTCAGCATCTGATCAGTGGGGAAAAGAAAACTACTTGCCGATGAACAGCGGCGCCATCACCAACGTGATGGTGCTCAGCAGCTTGATGACGACGTGCAACGACGGACCAGCGGTGTCCTTGAAGGGATCGCCAACCGTATCGCCGACGACTGCCGCGGCGTGGGCATCCGTGCCCTTGCCGAGAATGACGCCGTCGTCACCTTTGAGCATGCCCAGCTCGATGTACTTCTTGGCGTTATCCCACGTGCCGCCCGAGTTGTTCAGCACGGTCGCCATCAAGATGCCGCCCATCGTGCCGACCATCAAGAAGGCAGCCGCTGCCTCGGCCCGCAGGACGAGACCGACCACGATCGGGAACAGCACTGCGAGCAGACCTGGCACGACCATTTCGCGCAAGCCCGCCTGAGCGGTGATGTCCACGGCGCGGGCGTAATCCGGTCGTTCGGTGCCCTCCATGATGCCCGGATGCTCGCGGAACTGACGGCGGACTTCTTCGATGATCGTGCCAGCGGCTTTACCGACGGCGCGAATCGCCAGCGAGCTGAAGAAGAAGATCAGCATCAGCCCCAGGAAGCCGCCGATGAAGACCTGTACCTTCGACAGGTCGACAGGGAAGGTAGCGACGCCGGTCGCCTTCCTGATCTCGTCCAGGTAAGCCGAGAACAGCAGGAACGCCGCCAGCGCGGCCGAACCCACGGCATAGCCCTTGGTCAGGGCTTTGGTCGTATTGCCGACACCATCCAGGACGTCCGTGATGTGGCGGACCTCTTCGTCGGCCTGGGCGAACTGGGCAATACCACCCGCGTTGTCGGTGATCGGACCGAACGTGTCCATTGAAAGGATGTAGGCCACCGTCGTCAGCATGCCCATGGTTGCCACGGCCGTGCCGAACAAACCGGGATTGACGTTGCCTGTGGCCAGCGCCGGGGTGAGCGACGCGGCCTGAGTGCCGAACCAGTACGACAAGCCCAGTGCCACAGCGATGATGAGGGCCGTAACGCCGGTGCTTTCGAGACCGACTGCCATACCCGAGATGATGTTCGTCGCCGGGCCTGTTCTTGAAGCACGCGCCAGCTCTTGCACTGGTCGCCAGTTGCCCGCGGTGTAGTACTGGGTGATGTAGACGAAAGCCACGCTGGTCAGCAGGCCGGTCAGGCCAGCCAGGGCAAACCAGTAGTTCCGATCCAGCATGATCCACACGGTGCCGAAGATGCCGATGGCGGCGATGACAGTCATCGCCCAGTAGCCCTGATCGAGCTTACGCTGGGGGTCGCTGACCTCGCCGACAGAGACGGCCATGATGCCGACCATCGAGGCGATAATGCCGACCGAGCGTACGACCAGTGGAAAGAAGACCCAGGAGGTGTTGCCCGTGACGACGTACAGGGCGACACCGAGGATCATGGCGCCGATGTTCTCGGCAGCCGTTGACTCGAACAGATCGGCGCCGCGGCCAGCGCAATCACCGACGTTATCGCCAACCAGGTCGGCAATGACGGCGGCGTTACGCGGATCGTCCTCTGGAATACCGGCCTCGATTTTGCCGACCAGGTCGGCGCCAACGTCGGCTGCCTTGGTGTAAATACCACCACCCAGCTGGGCGAACAGGGCGACGAAGGATGCGCCAAAGCCGAAGCCGACGATCTCGAACGGCACACTCGCCACGCCATCCACCAGGCGCTGCGCGGCCGTTGCACCGGCGGGTGCGGCGTTGAAGCCGCCGAACGCGGCGTAGATGCCAAGCACGCCCAGCAAACTCAGGGCGACCACCAGAAAGCCGGAGACGGCGCCGCCACGGAGGGAGACGTTGATCGCGGCTTTGAGGCTGCGCTGAGCAGCGGCGGCGGTGCGGAGGTTGGCTTGCACGGCAATGTACATGCCGATGAAGCCCGCCAGACCAGAACAGAACGCGCCAACCAGAAAGGCGATGGCGGTTCGAATGCCATGGCCCATGTCGTTGGCGAGGCCGCCAATCAACAGGCCGATAATGACCGCGGCAACGACCGCGAGCAGAGCAATGGTGCGGTACTGCCGCTTGAGGAACGCCATAGCGCCCTCGAAGATCAGCCCAGCCACCTCCTGCATCGCTTTTGTGCCGCGGTCCTGAGAAAGCACGTCGCGAGCAAGCCACGCGGCGAAGAGCACTGCGATGATGCCCGCCAGCAAGACGACTGGCCAGAACTGCATGGGATCCCTACCCCTCCTACATTCCCGACGACCGACGCCGGCAAGCGGCGGTCAGAGTGTCAGGGATGGCCGCCAGCCGTACGGAGCGAGGCTCTCATTTGGGATGACCACGCACGGCGACGCTTCACACGCTGCAAGTCACAGTTTATCACCCGGGCGTCTTTTTTCGCGCGCGCTACGATGTAGCCGATTTGTTGACGGGAGGCTGAACCCAATGACGAGCGGCCCTACGTCCACCGGGTTTGGCACTACCCGGGCGACGCTCGAGACGGCCAACGGCGCCGTCACCTATTACCCTTTAACGAGCCTTCTCGACCACGGCGTCGAACGACGTGCACTCGAGCGCCTGCCCGTGACCATCAAGGTCCTGCTCGAGAACTTGCTGCGACACGCTGGCAACGGAGTCGTCCGCGACGCCGAGATCGAAGCCATGGCCCGCTGGAGCCCGGTCGCGGCGGAAGAGGGCGAATTCCCGTTCTATCCCGCCCGCGTCCTGCTGCAGGACTTCACCGGCGTGCCCGCCGCGGTCGACCTGGCGGCAATGCGCTCGGCGATGGCGCGCCTGGGAGGTGATCCGAAAAAGATCAACCCGCTCGTGCCAGCCGATCTCGTCATCGACCACTCGGTCCAGGTCGACTATTTTGGCAGCTCTGACGCATTTGGTCTGAACGTCGATCGCGAGTACGAGCGCAACATCGAGCGCTACGCCTTGCTGCGCTGGACCCAGCAAGCGTTCGAGAATTTCCGCGTCGTGCCGCCTGGCCGCGGCATCGTCCACCAGATCAATCTCGAGTACCTGGCCTCCGTCGTCTTCGACAACACCGACAGCGGCCAACGAGTGGTCTATCCCGATAGCCTGGTCGGCACCGACTCGCATACGACGATGGTCAATGGCCTGGGCGTGCTCGGCTGGGGTGTCGGCGGCATCGAGGCTGAGGCCGTCCTGCTCGGCCAACCGCTCTATCTGTTGACGCCTGAAGTCGTCGGCTTCCGCTTTAAAGGTCGACTCCCCGAAGGCACCACGGCGACCGACGTCGTGCTCACGGTGACTCAGATGCTGCGCAAGCGGGGCGTGGTCGGCCGCTTCGTCGAGTTCACGGGCATCGGCCTGAACGAGCTAAGCCTCGCCGATCGAGCGACCATCTCCAACATGTGTCCTGAGTACGGTGCGACGGCAGCAATGTTCCCGGTCGACGAAGAGACGCTGCGCTATCTGCGTCTCACGGGCCGTGACCCACAGCTTGTGGATCTGGTCGAGCGCTATACGAAAGCGCAGGGCTTGTTCCGCACTGATGATGCAGCAGAGCCCGAATTCTCGGAGCTGCTCGAGCTGGACCTCGCGACAGTTGTGCCGAGCCTGGCTGGCCCGCGGCGACCGCAGGATCGCGTAACGCTGAGTCAGGTCGCCGAAAGCATCCGTACGGCGTTTCCAACTCAGTTCGCGACGTCCGCCAACGACGGCACGCCAGGCGGATCCATAAAGTTCGTCGACGCCGACGCTGGGACCGTTCGCAGCCTGCCCCTGCAGGCTGACTCGACCCAGGTGCAGATCGAGATCGGCGGGCGCAAAGCGCACGTGCAGCACGGCTCGGTCGCCATCGCGGCCATTACAAGCTGCACGAACACATCCAACCCGCTGGTGATGATTGGCGCTGGCCTGGTCGCCAAGAAAGCCGTCGAGAAGGGCCTGAGTGTGAGCCCGGCAGTGAAAACCAGTCTGGCGCCGGGTTCACGCGTGGTGACGGACTACCTCAAACGAGCGGGGCTGCTGGCCTATCTCGAGGCGCTGCAATTCCACGTGGTTGGCTATGGCTGCACCACCTGCATCGGCAACAGCGGGCCGCTGGCCGAGCCCGTTGCGCAGGCTATCCAGGACCATAGCCTCGTCGTCGCGGCGGTGCTCAGCGGCAACCGCAACTTTGAAGCACGCATCCATCCGCAGGTCCGCGCGTCCTATCTGGCATCACCACCGCTGGTGGTCGCGTTCGCGCTGGCTGGCACGGTCGACATCGATTTGACGACCGACCCGATCGCCCAGGACCCGAACGGAAACCCGGTCTATCTGAAGGACCTGTGGCCGACGCAGGCCGAGATCCGCGAGACCATGGAGCAAGCTGTCGGGCCCGACCAGTTCCATGAAGAGTACGCCGAGGTATTCGACGGCGATGAGCACTGGCAAGCACTGCCGCTGCCGGAGCGCGGCGACCTGTACGAATGGGATGCGAACTCGACGTATGTCCAGGAGCCGCCGTACTTCCAGGGCCTGAGCCGCGTGCCCGTGCCGCTGACCGACATCGAGGATGCCCGTGTTCTGGTCATGCTGAGCGACTCGATCACGACCGACCACATCTCGCCCGCTGGGTCGATCCCGAAGGATGCGCCCTCAGGGCGATATCTGCTCGAGCACGGCGTGCCGCTGCGCGACTTCAACTCATACGGTGCGCGGCGCGGCAACCACCAGGTGATGCTGCGCGGCACGTTCGGAAACGTCCGCTTGCGGAATGAGCTGGTGCCGGACCGCGAGGGTGACTGGACGTTGAAGCTGCCGCCGGACTGGGTGCTGAACCCACAGGGCGAAGTGCAGCGGATATTCGACGCCTCGATGGAGTACCAGAGCGAAGGGGTGCCACTCGTTGGTATCGCTGGGAAAGAATATGGCAGCGGCTCGTCGCGCGATTGGGCGGCGAAGGGGACGGCGCTCCTGGGGATGCGGGCGATCATCGCCGAGAGCTACGAGCGAATCCACCGCAGCAACCTGGTAGGCATGGGTGTCTTACCGCTGCAGTTCAAAGCAGGTGAGACGCGGCAGACGCTGGGGCTGACGGGATTGGAGACCTTCGGCATCGCCGGGATTACGGCGGGGCTGCACCCAGGGCAAACGCTCAACGTCCATGGTCGGCGAGCTGATGGCAGCGAGTTCTCGTTCGATGTGGTGTGCCGCATCGACACTCCGGTGGAGATCGAGTACTACCGCCACGGCGGGATCCTGCCGTACGTCCTGCGCCTCCTGCTCGACGAGAAGACCACGGCGGCTTGACGGCGGAGCGCTCGCGCGAAGCGCGAAGGGCGGAGGGCTGGCACGCGCGTTCGTTAGTATTCCGCCTATGGCTGGTTCGGACCGTGGGTATGCTCGCTTTCCCTCGCTGCATGGCGAGGACCTGGTCTTCGCGTGCGAAGACGATCTGTGGCGCGTCAGCGCGAGCGGGGGCCTGGCCTACCGCTTGACCGCCGGCGTGGGCGAAGCCAGCCGCCCGCGTTTTTCTCCAGACGGCTCGCAAATCGCGTTCGTCGGACGCGAAGAAGGCCCGCCCGAGGTCTACGGCATGCCGGCCGCGGGCGGCCCCTCCCAACGCCTGACCTACGAAGGCACGATGGGCCTGAGCCTCGCCAGCTGGGCCGCTTCAGGCGACCGGGTCTACTATTCGAGCTCCTTCGGACGGCCGTTTGCCCGCGAATACTGGTTACGCGAGGTCGACGCGAGCGGCGTCATTCAACCGTCGCGTCAGGTCCCGTGGGGGCCCGCAACGGCCGTTTCGTTCGGTCCCGACGGCAGTGTCGTCGTCGGCCGCAACACCGTCCGCGACCCGGCGCACTGGAAACGCTATCGCGGCGGCACGGCTGGCGCACTCTGGGTCGATCGACACGGCAGCGGCGAATTCCGCCCACTGATTCGCCTCGACGGCAACCTCGCCAGCCCGAATTGGGTCAACGGTCGCATCTACTTCCTGTCCGACCATGAAGGCTACGGCAACGTCTATTCGTGTACCCCGGATGGTCTGGATCTCCGCCGCCATACCGACCATGAGGATTACTACGCGCGCAACTTGAGCAGCGATGGGCGGCGCCTGGTCTACCACGCGGGCGCAGACCTCTATCTTCTGGATGCCGACCGCGACAGCGTCAGAAAACTCGATGTGCGCCTCAGCAGCTCGCGCACGCAGCGCCAGCGACGCTTCGTCCCGGCCCAGCGCTTTCTGCACAGCGCGACCCTCAGCCCAGACGGCACCGGTCTGGCGATCACCTCGCGCGGTAAAGCGTTCACGTTCCACAACTGGGAAGGCGCCGTCTCGCAGCACGGCGAACCCGACGGCGTCCGCTATCGTCTGCTGACCTGGCTCAATGACCACAAGCGTCTGGTTGCCGCGGCATCGGACGGCGACAGCGACCGCGAAGTGCTCACCGTCCTCACGGCTGATGGTTCGGCGCCTCCGTTGGCGCTCAGCGACCTGGACCTCGGGCGCGTGGTCGATCTCGAAGTCGCACCGACCCATGACACCGTGGCCATCGCCAACCACCGCAATCAGCTCCTGCTGATCGACTTGAGCGGTGAAACGCCGACGACCCGTGAGCTCGACCGCAGCACCTTCGGCCGCGTCGAAGGCATGGCCTGGTCGTTCGATAGCCGCTGGCTGGCCTATGGCTTTCCCGACACAGCCCAGACAACGGCGATCAAGTTGGGAGAAATCGAATCGGGTCAGACCGCGCTGGCAACGAGACCCGTCTTGCGAGACACGCGGCCAGCGTTCGATCCAGAAGGCAAGTACCTGTACTTCATCGGCCAGCGCGATTTCGACCCGGTCTATGACGAGCTGCATTTCGACCTGGGCTTTCCCAAAGGCTCGCGGCCGTTTGCGATCACACTGCGCAAAGACCTGGACAACCCGTTCATCCCCCGACCGAAGCCGCCCGAGAGCCAGGAAGTCGCCGCTCTCAGGAAGGCCGAGGCAGAAGAAGGCCCGCCTGCTCCACCCCGTATCGAAATCGAGCTGGACGGCATCACCGATCGGGCTCTGGCGTTTCCCGTCAAAGAAGCGCGCTACGGTCGCGTCGAAGGCGTCAAAGGCAAAGTCCTGTTTTCGACGTATCCCATCGAAGGCGCTCGAGGTCGCGGCCGAAGCGAAGACGATGCACCTGCCCGCGGCTCGCTGGAGTCTTTCGATCTGGAGACGCAAAAGCAAGATCGTCTTGTTGACGGGCTCTCCGACTTCTGGATCGGTCGCGACGGCAAGTCGCTGCTGTATCTGGCGGCCGATCGGCTGCGGGTGCTGAAAGCGGGCGAAAAAGCGCCTGACAAGAAAGACGATAAGCCGAATCGGGAAAACGGCTGGATCGATCTGGGGCGGGTCAAAGTCTCGATCCAGCCAGCCGCCGAGTGGAAGCAGATGTTCCAGGAAGCCTGGCGTCTGCAGCGCGAGCAGTTCTGGACCGAAGATCTCTCGGGCATCGATTGGGATGCGGTCCACGAGCGCTACATGCCGCTGATCGAGCGGATCACGACGCGCTCGGAGTTCTCGGATCTGCTGTGGGAAATGCAGGGCGAGCTGGGGACGTCACACGCTTATGAGATGGGCGGCGAGTACCGTACCGGTCCGAACTATCGGCAGGGTCATCTGGGCGTGGACTGGGAGTACGACGCCGCGGCCAATGCCTACCGCATGGCGCATGTGGCTCGTGGTGACACATGGGACCCGGGCGCGACTTCGCCACTCACCGGGCCGGGCATCAATCTGCGCGAAGGCGACTACCTCATCGCCGTCAATGGCCAGCCGCTGAGTCGCGAAACGACGCCTGCCCAACGACTCGTCAATCAGGCCGGCAACGAGGTCCTGCTGACCGTGCGTGGAGGCACCGAAGGCGAGTCGCGCACCATCACCGTCAAAGCGTTGGGCGACGAGCGGGCGGCCCGCTACCGCGACTGGGTCGATACCAACCGCGACAAAGTGCACCGCGCAACCGACGGCCGAGTTGGCTACATCCACGTCCCGGACATGGGCGCCGAAGGCTATGCCGAGTTCCACCGCGCCTTTTTGGTCGAGTACGACCGTGATGCCTTGATCGTCGACGTGCGCGTCAATGGCGGCGGCCATGTCTCGGGCTTGTTGCTCGAAAAGCTGGCCCGCAAACGCGTCGGCTACGACTTCCCGCGCTGGTCCGCGCCGAAGCCTTACCCGGATGAGTCACCCGCCGGGCCGATGGTCGCGCTGACCAACGAGCTGGCCGGCTCGGACGGCGATATCTTTTCGCACACCTTCAAAATGATGAAGCTCGGGCCACTGGTCGGAAAGCGGACATGGGGCGGCGTGATCGGTATCTGGCCGCGACACCGCCTCGTGGATGGCACGGTGACGACGCAGCCGGAGTTCTCGTTCTTCTTCGACGACGTCGGGTGGCGGGTCGAGAACTACGGCACCGACCCCGACATCGAGGTCGACAACGCTCCGCAGGACTACGCTCGCGGGACCGACCCACAGCTGGACAAGGCTATCGACGTGGCAGTTGACCTGCTGGCGAAACGCCCGCCGCACCGTCCTCGACCAACGGATCGACCAATGCGTATCGCTCCGCGTTTAGCGCCGCGTTCGGGGGTTGGTGATCAGGGATTGGGAGTGAGAGAAGCGCCGGATCTCCGCGAACCGGCGGTCGCACCGTCTCGCGAGACAGGTCCGGGCGAGGCGTAAATGTCGACAGATAGTGGCCCAATCCCGAAGCCCTAGGCGCCAACCTCCCATGTTGATCCGCGACCCCTGGCTACGGGCGCTGTCCATCCTGGGCTGTGCCATTGCCAGTTTCTACCTGGTCAGCTTGTCGTGGCAAATCATCCAGGAGTTCGCGGACATCATTTTGCTGTTTTTCCTGGCATGGCTGGTGGCGTTCGTCCTCGAGCCGGTCGTCGGGACACTCGTCGAAGGACGCCTACCACGCCTCGCCGCCATCGGCCTGACCTATCTCACATTACTGGTGCTGGTCTCGCTGGGCGTCTTCCTGCTCGTCCCGGCTCTCTCGCT
>DASYKL010000563.1:0-3760 GCA_035995405.1 Chloroflexota bacterium | reverse complement strand
TTCGACCTGGTTGGCGCATCCGCTGAGACCGGCCTGTTCGACACCATCGGCCACGCCGACCTGGTGAAGAAATTTGGCCATCGGCCGACGCGGCCAGTGAGCGCGACGTACGAGGCCCTGGCGCAGCGGTTCGCCCGGGCGGGTGTCTGCGTCGAAGTCAACACGGCTGGCTTACGAAAACCGGTCGGCGAGATCTACCCGCATGCGGATCTCTTGCGCGCCTGTCGCGCGGCCGGAGTGCCGACCACGCTCGGAGCGGATGCGCATGCGCCAGGCGAAGTCGCGGCCGATCTGGGCAGCGGCATCGCATTGATGCGCGACGTCGGTTACACCGAGTTCGCGCACTACGCCGCCCGCCAACGCACCCTGGTGTCGCTGCCGAACGAAAAGGAGGGTGGCGCACCAGCTGGTACGTCCACCCCCCTCTCAGAAAGCTCAGAAAGCTGAGAAAGCGCGCTAACGCCGGGCGTTAGTCGTACATGTCCCCGCCGGGGCCACCCGGCAGGGGTGCGGCCGACCTCTTCTCGGGCGCATCAGTGACCAGTGCCTCGGTCGTCAGAATCATGCCCGCCACGCTGGCTGCATTCTCCAACGCGGTACGCGTCACTTTGGCTGGATCAATGATGCCCGCCGCCACCAGGTCGACGTACTCCTCTGACATGACATCGAAGCCCCAGTTGGTGCGCGGCTCATGGCTGAGTCGCTCGACGACCACGCTGCCCTCGAGACCCGCGTTCTTCACGAGCTGCCGCACCGGCTCCTCGAGCGCGCGGCGCAGGATCTCGGCGCCAACTTTCTGATCGCCTTCGAGCTGCAGGTTGTTGATGGCTGGCGCTGACCGCAGCAGCGTGACGCCACCGCCGGGGATGATGCCTTCCTCGACTGCCGCACGCGTGGCGTGCAGAGCATCTTCGACGCGAGCCTTCTTCTCCTTGAGCTCGACCTCGGTCGCCGCGCCTACCTTGATCACCGCGACACCGCCGGAGAGCTTGGCCAGGCGCTCCTGGAGCTTCTCTTTGTCGTAATCGCTGGTGGTCTCTTCGATCTGCGCTTTGATCTGGTTGATGCGCGCCTGGATGTCCTCGGACTTGCCGCGACCTTCGACGATCGTGGTGTCGTCTTTGGTCGAGACGACGCGCCGAGCCTGGCCCAGGTCGGCCAGTGTGGCCGCATCCAGCTTCTTGCCCAGCTCTTCGCTGATGACCTGTCCACCGGTCAACGTGGCGATATCACGCAGCATTTCTTTGCGGCGGTCGCCGAAGCCTGGCGCTTTGACGGCCAGTACGTTCAGGATGCCGCGCAGCTTGTTGACCACCAGGGTCGCCAGAGCCTCACCATCGACATCTTCGGCGATGATGATCAGCTCTTTGCGGCCGGTCTGGACCAGCTTTTCGAGGACCGGCACGATCTCGGTGATCGCGCTGATCTTCTTGTCCGTGATCAGGATGTACGGCTCGTCGATCGAGGCCTCCATCCGCGTCGAGTCAGTGATGAAATACGCCGAGATGTAGCCGCGATCGAACTGCATGCCCTCGGTGTATTCGACCTCCAGCTTGAGGCCCTTACCTTCTTCGATGGTGATGACGCCATCGCGGCCGACCTTGTCCATGGCTTGCGCCAGGAGCTTGCCGATCTCCGGATCGTTAGCCGAGACCGAGGCAATGTGCTCGATGTCGCCGTCGCCCTTGATCGGAGTCGCCTGCTTCTTGATCTCGGCGACGACGGCCTGGGTGGCAGCGTCAATACCGCGCTTCATGAGCATCGGGTTGGCGCCGGCTGCCAGGTTGCGCAGACCTTCGGTAACGATCGCTTGAGCCAGGACGGTAGCGGTGGTGGTGCCATCGCCGGCGACGTCATTGGTCTTGGTGGCAGCTTGCTTGAGCATCTGCGCACCCATGTTCTGGAAGTGGTTCTCGAGCTCGATCTCCTTGGCGACGGTGACACCGTCGTGGGTGACCGTTGGCGCGCCCCACTTCTTGTCAATCGCCACGTTGCGGCCACGTGGGCCGAGGGTGACTTTGACCGCGTTGGCGAGGGCGTCGATACCAGACTTCAACTGGCGGCGCGCCTCGGCGTC
Source organism: Chloroflexota bacterium (assembly GCA_035995405.1). Taxonomy (GTDB): domain Bacteria; phylum Chloroflexota; class UBA6077; order UBA6077; family CF-72; genus CF-72. Next base: position 1,683 of record DASYKL010000563.1, on the reverse strand, counting down.
AAAAATCAAATCTTTTGCTGGCATAACTAGGGTTGTGCTCCTTGGCTAGACGGGGTTGGGCTAAACGGTGTGGTGAGCTACTTGGTGCCGTTGTTGTTGATGATGGCGAGCAGGTCGGCTTCGCGGATGACGAGGTATTCCTCACCATCGAGCTTGACTTCGGTGCCGGCGTACTTCGCGAACAGCACGGTGTCACCGGCTTTGACATCCATTTCGACGCGCTTGCCGTTATCCAGCACGCGGCCAGGTCCAACGGCCAGCACAGAGCCTTCTTGCGGCTTCTCGGTAGCTGTATCGGGCAGCACGATGCCGCTGCGGGTCACTTCTTCTTTAGCCTTGGGCTGGACGATTACGCGATCGCCTAGCGGCTTCAAACTCGACGCCATGTTTAACTCAACCTCTCCCTTTGTCCGATGGTCCGAAGAACTGTCCGAAGACACGTTTCGCTCTTCAGGCTGCCAAAGAGTGCATTAGAGGGGTGTATGACAGCGCGTTAGAGGACCGTAAGAAAGCGACCCGGGCCCTCGTCCCGCGCGAACCGGTTAGAGTGAATGCGCACCAGAGCGCATGAGTCGACTGCGGTACCCGTTTACAGAGATTTCAGCGCGATGTCGGTTATGTGGCGCCGAGGGTTTGACTGCTTCGAGCGAGCACGCGTTGGGGGGCCGGTTGATCGACTGGCGGCGATCGCATGCGCTGGTCTGTCCCGAATGGCCGCGCTGGGCAGAAAAGAAGGGCTTGCGGCTTGATGAACGCGGGGCGCTGCTCTATCCAAACGAGACCGGCCCGTACGAGCCAAAGATCCGCTCCAAGCCAGAAGACGACGCCGAAGACGGCGACGAGATCGTGATCGAGCCTGAGCCCCCTCCGCCGCCGCAGCCGCGGATCGACTTGATGCTCGTACCTGCCGAAGACTTGCAGCAAGCGGAGCTTTTCTGATTCCCGAGCTCCACTTATTGATCGCCCGCGCGATCGTCCTCTACTTCGCCCTGGTTGGGCTGTGGGGCGTCTTTCTTGGCTTGCGCAAACAACACAACGTCAACGCCGCGTATCGCAGCGCGCTGATCATCGGCGTGCTCATCGGTGTCGTGCAGGCCATTGTCGGCCTGATCCTGCTGCTGACCGTCGGCCAGCCGCGAGACAACCTGCACTTTCTGTACGGCGCGTCGGTGATCCTGACGCTGCCTCTGGTCGCCTCCTATATCGTCGATAAACGCATCTCGCGGCCCCTGGCATATGGCGTGGCGAGCCTGTTCATGGCAGGCCTGGCGATCCGGGCGATGACCACCGGCGCCTGATCGAGACTGGTCAGCCGTTGAGCTGGGCGTCCTGCTCGCGAGCGGTAGCGGCCAGTTCGTCTTTGTAGGCGCGCAGTCGTTCGCTCAAGGTCGGGTCGGCGATCGCGAGGATCTGTACGGCCAGCAAGCCGGCGTTCACGCCTCCACCAATGGCCACCGTTGCGACAGGTACGCCGCGCGGCATCTGAACCATGGATAACAGCGCATCGAGGCCATTCAGCGAAGTGGTCGACACCGGAACGCCGATGACGGGCAGCACCGTACTGGCGGCCAGCATGCCGGGCAAATGCGCCGCGCCGCCCGCACCAGCGATGAGCACTTTCAAGCCGCGCTCTACGGCCGAGCGGGCGTAGGCCGTCATCGCGTCCGGGGTGCGGTGTGCGGA
>DASYKL010000562.1:0-5387 GCA_035995405.1 Chloroflexota bacterium | reverse complement strand
TCCCGGGCTATCGTTCCAAGCCGAGCACTGGCTGCGCGATGGCCTTCGCGTATTGGCAGTAAACTCGACTCCGCCCAGTTCGCAGCAACACCACTAGGGAGGTTTTACGCATGTACAACGGTGTCCGCGTCTACGACGTCCACGGTCACGTTTCAGCGCCCGGTAACGGAGCCGGCCTGGTCGGCGGAATGCTCGCCTCGAATACGCCCCTACGGAAGCTATCGTCCGGTATTCCTGGCTTCAGCGACGACGACTTCCGCGCCTCTGGCAAACGCCATGTCGATTTGATGGACGATCGCAACATCGAAGTCCAGATCATCGGCCCTCGACCGTTCTTGCAGATGGGCTGGATGCAGCCGCATCTGATTCCCGGCTGGGCACGCTTCGTCAACGATGCCATCGCCAAACAGGTGAGCCTGTACCCAGATCGCTTTTTGGGCGCCTCGCAGCTACCGCAGAACAGCGACGCACCAGACCTGCAGCACTGCCTGCCCGAGCTGGAGCGGACTCACAAAGAGCTGGGCTTCGTGGCGACGTACCTCAGCCCAGATCCGGCTGGCAAACGAACCACACCGGGCATGCACGAGCCATACTGGTATCCGGTCTACGAGTACTGCGAAAAGAACGAGCTGCCAATCATTGTTCACGGCACCAATTCGCACGACCCGCGCATCGGCATCATTCCCCAGAATTACCAGATCGGCTTCGTTGTCGAGCAGTTCATTGCGACTCAGCTGCTGTCGCACGGTGACGTGTTCGAGCGCTTCCCAGGCTTGAAGGTCATCGTCTGTCATTGCGGCGGCGCACTGGACCGCTTCATCAAGACGGACCACCACCTGTCGCAGAAGGACCTGAGCAAGAACCTGTTCTTCGATACCAACGCGCTCGACCTGAACTTCCTCGCCGCAGCGATCAAGCAGCGCGGTGTGTCGCAGACCTGCTTTGGCACCGAAGTGCCAGGCTCGGGAGCAGCCGTGCGACCGGAGACCAATCGCCCTGGTGACGACCTGGTGCCAGTTATCGCCGGCTTCGATTTCCTGTCCGAGGATGACAAGATCGCCATCTTCAACCGGAATCCGCTCAAGATTTTCCCGGTGTTCGACCGCGTGGGAGCCGCTGCCGTAGGAGCCTGAGCCCCATGACCGCGCTGACGCGCCGCCGTCTTGTTTTGCAGCTAGGCACAGCCGTACTGGCCATCACTGGTCTGGCGGCATGCGCCAGGCGTACGGATGTGCCAGCGGCGCCGACAGCGCTGCCGACAGCTGCAACGACCATTGCTCCGACGACCGCGCCGACGACGGTCGCCGCGCCCGCGTCAGCGCCTACAGTCCGCCCGACCGCGCCGCCGCCAGTAGCGGCGGCCCGGCGCGGCGGGACGATCACCGTCGGCGTTGTCAACGACTGGATCACCATGGACCCGGCGTACAACAACGCCGAAAACAGTCCACAGCGCATGCTGTATGACCCGTTGCTGTACTACCGCGCGGACGCCCAGGGCAACTGGAGCTTCCAGCCGGGGCTCGTGGAAAAATGGGAGTTCAACGCCGAAGGCGGCACACTCGAGCTCCGCCAGGGGGTCAAGTTCCACGACGGGAGCGACTGGAACGCTGAGACCCTGAAATGGAACATCGAGCGCGTCATTGCCGATCCTAAAGCGCCCGCGCGCGACGTCCTGGTCGGCGTCGATTTCAAGACGCCGGTGACGGTTCTCAGTCCCTATGTCGCCCGCATCAACCTGACTGCGCCCTCACCAGTCCTCTTACAGCAGCTCTCCGACCAGGGCAGCTTCGGCTATCTGTGGCCGATTTCGCGACTGGCCTATGAAAAGATGGGACCCGACCAGTACGCCCACAACCCGGTGGGCACGGGCCCAATGCAATTCGTCGAGTGGCGCGCGAGCGACCGCGTCATTGTCAAGCGCAACGAGAATTATTGGCTGAAGAGCTCAGACGGTCAGGCGCTGCCATACCTCGACGGCATTACGTATCGATTGATCGTCAACGACTCGGTGCGCGCTGTCGAGCTGAAGGCGCACACGATTGACCTGATGGCCAACGTCGCCGCCAACGACCTGCCGGCGGTCAAAGCCGACCCGCTCCTGTCACTCGTATTCAGCACCTGGAGCGGAACCACCGGTCGCTTCTATTTCAATGCCCGTTCTGGACCCTTCGCCGACAACCTGCCGCTACGCCAGGCAGTGCTGTATGCGATCGATCGCGAAACACTGGCCAGGACGTTGGCACCCGATGACGGCGTAGCCCAGTACTTCATCCTGCAGCCAGGACAGATCGGCTACGACGGGAGTTTGCCGCACTACACCTTCGATCTGCCGCGGGCAAAGACGCTGCTGGCCGAGGCTGGCTACCCCAGCGGCATCGACGCCCACTTGCTGATTATCAGTCGTGAGCAAGATCAGAAGCAGGCTCAGATCCTCCAGCAGATGCTCGGCCAGGCTGGCGTGCGTGTGACGATCGACGCCATGGAGCGGGCCGCGTTGAACGCCTCGATTCTGAGCGGCGGCGGCGACTATCACCTGAGCACCGGTGGTGTGACGCTGACGCCGGGCGACCCCGACTTGCGTGTCCGACCGTATCTCCATTCGGCCGGCAGCATCAACAAGATGCACACCAACCTCCCCGAGCTGGACGCCGCGATCGACAAGGCGGGCAGCACCTACGACACTGTCGCGCGCAGCGCGGCTTACCGCGAGGTCCAGATGATCGACTTCAACACCGCCTATCTTGGCTACCTGTGGACCCAAAAGACCAACTGGGGTTTTAACACCCGTCTGCAGGGCTTTCCCTCCCCCGGCCAACCGGCGGAATACTTCGATTTCAGAAACATCTCGGTAGCTGCATGACGGCCGTCCTCAATCCGCTGGGCTTTCCGTCGACAGTCAAGGGCAAAGCACTGGCACCCCGCCTGGAGAGTCTCGACGGAAAAACCATCTTTCTGGTCGATTGTCGTTTTGACGATTCCGGGCTGCTTCTGGAACAGGTCCAGGTCTGGTTCCAGGAGCACATGCCAAGCGTGAAGACCCGCCTGGTGCAAAAGAACAATGTCTACGCCAAGGACGATCCGGAGCTGTGGACCACCATCAAGAATGAAGGCGACGGCGCCATCGTTGGGGTCGGCCATTGAAGTAGCTGCGCGCCGGCGGTCGCCGCGCATTCAATGACGCTCGATGGCAGCTACGGTGTGCCGACGGTCATGCTGCATACCCAATCGTTCGATCGTATCGTTCGCTCGGTCGTCCGCATGAATGGCATGCCGCGGCTGCGCGCGGCTTATGTCCCGATGCCGGTCATGGGCAAAACGACGGCCGAGCTACGGGCATACGTCAACGGCAATGACCCACTCACCGGACTCCCAGTGATCCAGGAGATCGTCGAAGGTCTGACGGGCGCACTGAGCGCAGAAGACCTGACGGGCGAAACCTTCCAGTTGTCGGCCACCGAGCGACTTGTAGCGCCCGATACCGAAGCCAACCTGCAGGCGCAGTTTCTCCAGAACCACTGGACGGATACACTGCCAATCGTCCTGCCAACCGAAGAGCGTGTAGCAGCAATGCTCGCCAGAACGAGCCATGCGCCAGATGAAGTGATCGGTCGGTTGCGCGGCACCGCACATGGTGCAGCGTGGGCGTATACCGTCGAAAAGGTAGCCGTCAACGCGGTCATGGCCGGCGCGCGGCCAGACTATTTCCCAGTCATTCTGGCGCTTGCGGCAAGTGGACGAACCGCGCGCGGCACCAGCACCAGCTCTTCCGCGGCGATGGTGGTGGTCAATGGCCCGGTGCGCCGCGAGATTGGCATGAACGCTGGTGTCGGAGCCATGGGGCCATACAACCATGCCAATGCGACGATCGGTCGAGCGTACAGCCTGCTGTCGCAGAACCTGGCCGGTGGCTCAATCCCAGGCGTGAGCTATATGGGCTCGCAAGGCAACTCCTACTCCTTTACCAATCTGACGTTCGCGGAAAATGAAGAATCCAGCCCCTGGCAACCGCTGCACGTTGCGCGTGGCTTCGCCGACTCCGACAGCACCGTCAGTATTTTTGGGTTCTGCTGGCACACCGCCTTTGCCCAGGGCCTGCCGGAAACGCAGTGGCAGCAGCAAGTTCAGCGATTGCTGCTCGGCATGGACGCTCGTTCGCGCATTTTGTTTGTGCTGGATCCAGTTGCCGCCAGGCAATTTGTGGCGCGCGGCTTTCTCAACCGTGAGCAACTACTCGATTGGGTCTGGGACATCGCCCAGATGCCGTCCGAGGAATACTGGGATTACCAGCTCATCCAGAATTATGTCTACCCGCGAGCGACCTTCGGTGAGGAGCCGTACGCCAGCATGCTCAAAGCCGCGCCGCGGGAATTGGTGCACATGTTCACTCGCGACAGCCTGGAAGTCGTCGTGGTTGGAGGCGACACGGGCGCACCGGATGGCTACTGGCGGATCATCAGCGCCGACCACGCCAAGACAGTTTCGGTAGACGCATGGCGATAAGCTCGCCATACGCCGCCGCCGATCCGAGCGGCGGCTCGAGCGGAGTTGCCGCGGCCACCGAAGATGAGCTGCACGAGCTGTTTCTCGACAGTGGCTGGACAGACGGGCTGCCAATCGTCCTGCCAACTGACGAGCGAGTCGCGGCGATGCTGGCTGGCTCGAGCCATGCACCAGGTGAACACGTTGGTGCTTTGACTCCGTCGGCTGAACAGACGCCACGTGCTTTTACCGTTCGCGACGTCGCGGTCAACGCGGTCATGGCTGGCGCCTGGCCGAACTACCTGCCTGTCATCCTGGCCGTTGCGGCGAGCGGCGTCAGCGCCCGCGACGGTCATCCCAGCTCGGGTGCGGCCATGGTCGTGATCAACGGCCCCATTCGACTGGAACTGGAGATGAACGCCGGCATTGGCGCCATGGGACCGTACAACCATGCCAACTCGACCATCGGCCGAGCCTACGGACTGCTGTCGCAAAATCTGCAGGGCGGCTCGGTGCCCGGAAAGACCTATTTCGGCTCGCAGGGCAACAACTACGCGTTCAGCAGCATCACGTTCCCGGAAAACGAAGAGCGCAGTCCATGGCAGCCGTTCCACGTCGAGCACGGCTTCACGGCGACTGACAGTGCCGTCAGCGTGTTCAGCTCGTGTCGCCACAACACGTTCACGTTGGGCTTGCGCGAGACACATTGGCGGACGCACGTGCAGCGCATGTTGTTCGGCATGGACCCGGCAGAAGATCCGATGTTCGTGCTGGATCCGATCGCCGCGCGCCAGTTCGTGGAGCGCGGTGGATTCGACACACGGGCCAAGTTGGTCGACTGGGTGTACGAGACTGCACGTTACGCAGCAGGCGACTACTGGGGGTTCCAGCGCGTCAAACAACAGATA